>QIGP01000112.1 GCA_003228965.1 Gammaproteobacteria bacterium | reverse complement strand
GCCGCTTACTCACCATCGATGACCAGTCAATGAAAGAACAATACGATCCGGCGGCTATTGAGGCTGGCGCCCAGGAATATTGGGAGCAACAGCAAACCTTTACCGCCGTTGAAGATGCAACGCGCGAGAAATTTTATTGCCTGTCTATGTTCCCGTACCCTAGCGGTGCGCTGCACGTGGGGCACGTACGCAACTACACCATTGGCGATGTCATTAGCCGCTTTCAGCGCATGCTCGGAAAAAACGTCATGCAGCCAATGGGCTGGGACGCGTTCGGTATGCCTGCAGAAAACGCTGCCATTAAACACGGGTTGCCACCCGCTAAATGGACCTACACCAACATTGATCAAATGCGCAGTCAGTTCCAGCGTCTGGGCTTTGCATTCGACTGGTCGCGTGAGTTTGCGACTTGCCAGCCGGAATACTACCGCTGGGAACAATGGTTGTTCACCGAGCTCTTCAAAAAAAATTTGGTTTACCAAAAAGTAGCACCGGTTAACTGGTGTCCTGTCGACCAAACTGTATTGGCTAACGAACAAGTTGAAGACGGCTGTTGCTGGCGATGTGGCACCGTGGTTGAGCGCAAGGAAATTAGCCAGTGGTTCATGCGCATCACAGCCTACGCAGACGAACTGCTCAGCACTTTGGTGGATATGCCCGGATGGCCTGAAGCGGTTAGGACCATGCAGGCCAACTGGATTGGTCGCTCAGAGGGTCTTGAAATTGAATTCGAGATTCCAGGCTTTGGACAACAAGCGGTGTTTACCACAAGGCCCGATACGTTGATGGGTGTGACGTACCTTGCGGTGGCTGCCCAGCATCCGCTGGCGGTAAAAGCGGCAGAGTCTTCGGCAGAAATAGCCGGGTTTCTGGAAGAGTGTGCCAAGGTGCAGTCCTCAGAAGCTGCCATGGAAACTATGGAAAAACGCGGCATGCGCCTTGGCTTTGACGCCGTGCATCCGGTGACAGGTGACAAGGTGCCCGTGCTGGTAGCCAATTTTGTGTTGATGGGTTACGGCACCGGTGCCGTCATGGCGGTTCCGGCCCACGACCAGCGTGACTACGAATTTGCACGCAAGTACGACTTGCCGATTAAACAGGTAATTGAAAGCAGCGACGCCGAAGTAAACCTGGAAGAAGAAGCGTTTGTGGTGCGTGGTCGTTTGATTAACTCAGGCATTTACGACGGCATGGATTTCACAAAGGCATTTAACGCGCTCGCCAAACGGTTTGAAAAAGCAGGTTGCGGCAGCCGCAAAGTGAACTATCGCCTTCGCGACTGGGGTATTTCCAGGCAGCGTTATTGGGGTGCGCCTGTACCGGTCATTCACTGCGAAGAGTGTGGTGCACAGCCCGTGCCTGCCGAAGATCTTCCTGTTCGTTTGCCCGAGGACGTCACCATTGACGAGTCCGGTTCACCGCTGGCTCGTATGCCTGAATTTGTCGACGTGGCATGTCCGTCGTGCGGCAAAGACGCGCGCAGAGATACCGATACGTTTGATACATTTGTCGAATCTTCGTGGTACTTCGCCCGGTTTGCTTCGCACGACCAGGACAAATCCATGCTTGATGAGCGTGCTGACTACTGGTTGCCTGTCGATCAATATATTGGCGGTATTGAACACGCTATTTTGCACTTGTTGTACGCGCGCTTTTACACTCGTCTAATGCGCGACGAAGGCATGATCGGGATAGATGAGCCTTTCAAGCGTTTGCTGACCCAGGGCATGGTGCTGAAAGACGGCGCCAAGATGTCCAAGTCAAAAGGCAATACGGTTGACCCGCAGCCGCTGATTGACAAGTACGGCGCTGACACACTACGTTTGTTCATGATGTCCGACGCGCCACCTGAGCAGTCGCTTGACTGGTCTGAGTCAGGCGTGGAAGGTGCTGCGCGCTTTGTCAGACGTTTGTGGCGCATGTTGTTCGTCCACGTTTCTCGTGGAGCGACCAAGGCCGAAAAACCAGCCAAGCTTTCTGACTCGCAACAAACCTTGATGCAAACGATGTATAGAACGCTACTGAAAACCCGCGACGACTTCGAACGGCGCCACACATTCAACACAGCGGTAGCTGCTATTCGGGAATTTACCAACCTCACGTGGAAACAGATGAACGTGGAAGTTGACGAGTACGCTCCAGGCGACGCGGGTGTTGTGCACGAGGCGCTTGAAGCGATCGTTATGATGATGAACCCAATTACGCCGCATGCGTGCCACGAGTGGTGGCAACAACTTGGCAACGGATCCGATTCGATCAATGCGTTGTGGCCTGAAATTGACGAGTCGCTTCTTGTGACGGACTCGGTTTCTATTATGGTTCAGGTCAATGGCAAGCTGCGCGGCAAGCTGGAACTGGCGGCTGAATTGTCCAAAGAAGAACTTGAGAAAGCGGCGCTTGGAGAGCCGAATGCGGTCCGCTTTATCGAAGGCAAGACCATTCGGCGCATCATTGTTGTGCCTGGTAAACTTGTCAATATAGTTGCGAACTAGGTGATGAAGTTTCTACAAAACAGCCTGATCTCACTGTTACTATTGGCCTTGACGGGCTGCGGGTTTCAGCTGCGCGGTGCCAATGCGCTGCCGGCCGAAATGTCGCGCGTTCACATTCAAGGCAATCAGTCGACCGAACTGTACCAGGCGTTACGACGCGCATTATTAATGCGCAACGTGGCCGTTGTATCTACAAGCACCGAGTCTACGGCTCAGCTTATATTGCTCGAAGAAGATCACGGCCAACGAATTCTGTCCGTTACGGCAACGGACGGTCCGGAGGAATACGAAGTATTTCAGACGGTGACGTTTTCTTTGAGCCTGAATGACACGCCTTCCATTGAGAGTCAGCGTTTGACGCTCACACGCGACTACACGTTCGACAAGGACGATATTCTTGGCAAGCGCCACGAGTTCGAGTCGCTACGTTCTGCGTTGGCCGTAGAAATGGCGCAGGCGATTTTGCGCCGCGCCCGCTATGCCCAGTAGCGAATCGGCCGTTGTGCAGGCAACGCCTGCAGGGCCTGAGTCTGTACGTCTCGTTGCTCAGCTGGGTGCAGGCGTTCTGGAATCAGTAGCTACCCGTTTTGGTGTCGAAGTTGTTCTTATCGAAAAAGATCAGGATATTGCCGGCTCTTATTGGGGTGACAGCGAAGCGGGACTCATCGCGAATCGTTTGTACGTTCGAGCCGACACGCCGGTGCACTCGGCGCTGCACGAACTCTGCCACTACGTGTGCATGGCCTCGACGACGCGGGCGAAACTCGACACGAACGCAGGCGGCGACTACGACGAAGAGAACGGCGTCTGTTATCTTCAAATACTACTGGCCGATCAGCTGTCGTCGATGACTCGGGAACGCATGTTCCGGGACATGGATGTATGGGGTTACACGTTTCGGTTGGGGTCTGCACGAGCCTGGTTTGAGCAAGACGCAGAAGATGCCCGTGCGTGGTTAATTCACTATCAGTTGATTGACCTCACGTCGCAACCAACCTGGCAACTGCGCGAGCAGGAGTAGTGAGTGAGCCAGAACGGACCACCGGATCCAGGCTCAGGCCGGTAGTTCCTGGCCAGCATGCGGCGACCACGGCGCGGGGTGCCGCCGGGGCGCATCAGTTTCGCGATGGTGGCTAGCAGGTGGATTAATATGATGGCGAGATCGCGTATTGCCTCACCATCGTAACAATCAGCCCCGCCATTGCAAGGCTTGAAAATTGCTGGAATTCATACGATAAATTAGCCATTCACCACACCCAGGCAAAAAATATAACTCACTGATGTTTAACGCTAATCAACGGATCTACCAAAAGGACCCCTTGGACAACGTACTTATCTATTGATAGTGAGTGTTGCGTTTGCGTTTCACGTATAGCATCATATGCAACATGAACGCAAATAAACCATTGGCGGGTAACGTCCTGCCACTACCCGGCGCATCATCCGCTCATCAACAATTGGCCCATTTTATACGTCTTGGTGAAACCGGCCATCGGATAGTTGAAGCTCTCCTTGCAGAAAATCGATTTCCAGCACGTCGCGTCGTCGTAGATGCTTCCAGGTATCATCAGCAAAGAGAGTTGGTAGATGCACTACGTGCGGCTGATATTGAAATAGTTCTGGATACTAAATGTGCAGAACTCGCTGCTCAAGCAATGTACCAAGGATATGCACGTGGTGCCCCGTGGAGTGCTATTGCGGGTGATAAACCTCTGGATGAGAGTTACTTTTCGAAAAAGAGTAGAGGCCAGGTAATCCAACAAATCGAGATTGTTGCGAACATGGACATGGTTTGACTACGATGCTAGATAATCCTAAAAGACATATGATTTATCAATCAAACGAATCAATAAAAAGAATTGAATCTGTTCCTTTCAATAATAGGGCACGAGATTTTTTAGCGCGAACTATCGAGCCTGAGGTTAATATGGCCAGTGATATTGCAAAACTAACCGTACATGATCAAAAGCTAAAAGACAGATTAAACAATAATAGGGTAAAGGTAATGAAGCGCGCTAGCGCTTTGGAAACACTCGCAGCAGAGCGTGAGGAAGTTCTTTCTCGTCCCCGTAATGTGGCCCAAAGAGTTGGCGGTCGCATCAATACTCGGAAAAAGGCATGAACTCAGTAGCTGGCACACAAAATACGGTCGTTCGTTACATCAAGGAACTTGATGAGAGCGGAAATTTAAGCGGGACGGATCTGGCTAATTTCACAGAAGTGTCAAAGTCAACCGTATCGCGCTGGGCAAATGGAGTAATGGCGCCGAAGCCTGAGACTGAGCTTTTTCTAAGCGATCTTCATTATGTTGTTCAGCGTCTTGAGGAATATTATTCTTCGAAGGAAATTAGATCTTGGCTTTATGCAAGACACCCTCAATTGAGTGGCGAGAGGGCAATTGACGTAATATGCCAGGACCAAACTGAGCGAGTGCTCGCGATATTGAATCGGCTCGATGCCGACTCATATCTTTAGCTTGAGATTGGTCTTTTGCCTACCGTTAGAGATGGATCACTTTTAGATGCATTAGAATTGCACAAACCTGTTGTATACAGTGGTCCGGTCTGGCGCACTGTTCGCAGTGGTCGTGACCCACTGAGATCAAGTCGATCCGGAGGTCGATGGGACGACGGCACATTCGATGTGTTGTATGCGTCGGAGACGCAGGAAGGTGCTGCGGCTGAAATTCGCTATCATCTCAGGAAAGGGCAACCTATCGTTCCTTCAAAAGTAACGTACGAAATGTTTGAGTTATTTTTTAGACTAAATAAATGCCTTAGACTTGTAAATTTGGAAGCTCTTTCTGAGATAGGCGTAGATACAAGTAGGTATGGTGCAGCGTCCTACGCAGAGCTACACCAGTCGGAGTATCCTCGAACACAGGAAATTGGCGAGTCTGCATATTTTTTGGGCTTTGACGGACTATGTGTACCAAATGCAAGATACGACTGCCAAAACATTGTGCTCTTCGATGATGTTATAGAGCAAGATGGTAAAGCCGTTATCAATAATCACGGCCTACTGAAAATCTAGGCTGTTTAGTTCAGGCACTCACTTAAAAGTTTGGGGCTTCCCCAATCTTAGTGGGTAGTTATCCTGATTAACGACGAAAGACACACAGCTATACAGGCAGATATTAGGCATTGAGAGGTCTTGGAAGGTGACCGACGTGAAGGTCTCTCTACTGGAGGATGAGGTCGAGGTTATTGTTGATTACGGCGGCGGTAAGCTGAACTGTCCCACGTGTGGAAAAACTTGTCCTGGATATGACAAGTTACCTTCGTTGGGATTGGTAAACTTAGGCCCAAAGCAGGTGCAACCCGCTCTGTGCCCGGTTATGATTCTGGTATGACCTTCAGGCGCTGCCCAATTCATGCAAATTAAAGCTAACGACCTGACCAGCCGGTTGGCCAAACAGCTCGACTGCGTTTATCTCATAAGCGGCGACGATCCCCTGCTGGTCGACGAAGCCTGTGACGCTGTGCGCAAAAGGGCGTACAAGGACGGATTTAGCGGGCGCGACGTGCACATTGTGGAGCGCGGCTTCGATTGGTCTGAAGTCACCGTGGGCGGCAGCAACATGTCGTTGTTTGACGATCGCCAGTTAACCGAGATTCGCATTGTGAATGGCAAGCCAGGGCGGCCGGGCAGTGCGGCCATGGTTGAATTAGTCAGTCATATCCACGAAGACGATTGTTTGCTGGTCATCGTGCCCAAGCTCGATGCCAGCGCCAAGAAAAGCGCGTGGGTTAAAGCGTTAACGGCGCGCGGCGTCATGGTGCAGTTTTGGCCGTTGAGCCCTCAGGAGCTGCCGCAGTGGATTGCCGGGCGGTTGCGCAAAGAGGGGCTCGAAGCCAGTCGCGATGCGGTACTCATGTTAGCCGATCGCTCTCAAGGTAATCTGCTAGCGACTCAGCAGGAAATTACCAAGCTCAGTCTGCAGTTTGAATCTGGCAAGATCAGCGCCGAAGACGTCGCCAAATCAGTTGCCGACAGCGCCCGTTTCGACGTGTTTCAGCTGGTCGATGCGGCCTTGCTCGGCGACACTCGCCGCAGTTTGCGTATTCTTAATGGCCTGGAAGCCGAGGGCGTAGAGCCTGTGCTCATTCTATGGGCCCTGAGCCGCGAAATTCGCACGCTTGCAAGCGTATGTTACGCGGTCGATTCTGGCGGTAGCGTTGACGCCGCCCTGAACGCTGCGCGCGTATGGTCGACACGAAAAGCGCTGGTAGGCCGGGCCGCTCAGCGCATTGGCCGTGCCTCGCGGGCGCACCAGTTGCTGGCATTGGCTGCGACCACCGATGCCGCTACAAAAGGGCAGGGCCCGGGCAATGCCTGGAGTGGCTTATCCTCGCTTCTACTAGGCCTCAGCCACAGCGGCCCCATCATGGCCATGGCCTAAGCGGACGCCGCTATCTATGGATCCTGTAGGTATTTTTGGAGGAACGTTCGACCCGATTCACTACGGTCACTTAAGAACGGCGTTTGAGCTGCGTCGCAAGCTTAGGCTGTCCGAAGTTCGTTTTCTTCCCAATGGCGATCCGCCTCACCGGGATGGCGCTATTGCCGAGGCCCTACACCGGCTCGGCATGGTCAAGGCGGCAACCGCCGCTCAGCCTGGTTTTGTGGTGGATGACAGGGAATTGCGCCGCGACGGACCGTCCTATTCCGTTGACACTCTGCTGGACTTACGTGAGGAACTTCCAGAGTGCTCGATGTGCCTAATTGTGGGCATGGACGCGTTCCTGGGTCTACCAAAATGGCACCGGTGGCAGACTGTTCTGAAGCTTGCCCATGTTATAGTGGCACATAGACCCGGTTGGCAGGTGCCCGATGCTGGCCCGCTGGGAGAATTAATCAAAAACCGTGGAACGGATGCGGTGGACGACCTTCATAGCGAGCGCGCTGGCAGAATATACGTGCATGCTGTGACCCAACTCGAAATTTCATCCACCGCGCTACGTCGTCTTATAGGTCGCGGCGGAGATCCAAGGTTTCTCATTCCTGATGCGGTGCGTGCTTATATGCATGAGCACAATTGTTATCCGCTGGAAAAATCAAGGTGTAAATAGTCAGATGTCTGATTCAGAAAGACCCGAACAAATTGTAACGCTCGTTGAACACGCGTTGGACGAACTTAAAGCCCAGGAAGTGCAGGTACTTAACGTAAGCAATCTTACTTCCATTACCGACCGCATGGTCATTGCGAGCGGTCGCTCCAATCGTCATGTAAAATCGATCGCGCAAGAAATCGTGCGTAAGGCCAAAGAGCAAAATATTGAAGTGCTTGGCAGCGAAGGCGAACAAGAGGGCGAGTGGGTTCTCATCGATCTTGCCTATGTTGTTGTGCATATCATGCTTCCGCGCGTGCGCGATTTTTACAAGCTCGAAAAGCTGTGGAGCCTGGAAGGCGACAGCGAGCCTGTAGCAGCGACTTGATCTTACGCAATGGACTGTCGCGTCATTTGTGTGGGTAAGCGCATGCCCGATTGGGTTGACGACGCGGTTGGAGAGTTTGCGCGACGGTTTACTCACCCAATTCGATTTGATGTCCTAACGACAGGCACGGCCAAACGCGGTCGAGCCGATAATCCGAGTGTTTACAAGGACAGCGAAGGAAAAGCGCTGCTGGCACTCGTGCGTGACAACGAGTGGGTTGTAGCGCTCGATGTAGGCGGCAAAATGCGCAGTACCGAACAACTTAGCCAGTGGCTGGATAAAAAACTGCTGGATGCCAGGCCACTTGCGTTTTTAATTGGTGGCCCAGACGGTTTATCGGACGAGTGTCGCGCGCGCGCCAACGAGACCTGGTCCTTGTCTGACCTGACCCTTCCTCACGGTCTTGCACGAATTGTTGTGGTAGAGGCACTCTATCGCGCCAACAGTCTGCGTTGTGGCCACCCGTACCACCGAGCCTGATGCGTCCAAGTCGGATTTGAACCGATTTTGACTTACAACTTCGATTATTATAATCATATGAATCAGTTGCTTGTGATCTTGGCGTCGGCGTCCCCTCGGCGCGCAGAACTTCTCGCCCAAATAGGTGTTTCCTTTGAGCAACGGCCTGCGGACGTGGATGAAACGCGCTTCGAAGGGGAGTCTCCAGAGGCTTATGTTCGACGACTTGCACAGACTAAAGCCTGCGCGGCGTTGGCTAAATGCAACGACTGCGTCGTGATCGGGTCAGATACGGTAGTGGTGCTTGGAAGTGAGGTTTTAGGCAAGCCAAAAAACGAACAGGATCACGCGCGAATGTTTGCACAATTATCAGGTCGCACCCATCATGTTCTGACCGCAGTCACGGTGGCCGATAGTGCCAGAAGCGAACATGCCCTGAGCCGAAGCTCGGTGACATTTACACATGTTTCAGCGAACGATACGGCGCGTTACTGGCAAACTTGTGAACCCAGCGATAAAGCGGGTGGTTATGCGGTTCAAGGACTGGCAGCGATATTTATTGAGCAGCTGTCAGGAAGTTATTCAGGAGTCATGGGATTGCCGGTTCGCGAAACCGCACAATTGCTCGCGAAGTTCGGCGTACTTCCGTGGCTGAGTGAAGAGAGTGTATGAAAGAAGAAATTCTTGTCAACGTGGCGTCGGGTGAAACCCGCGTAGCCATCGTTGAAAATGGCGTATTGCAAGAAGTCTTGATGGAACGGGCAAGTCGAAGCGGGCTTGTCAGTAACATCTATCGTGGAAAAGTCAGTCGAGTGTTGCCTGGAATGCAGGCGGCCTTCATCGACGTTGGCCTGGAACGCACGGCTTTTTTGCATGCTTCCGACATTGTGAAGCCCGACCTCGATGACAATTCTATCGAGATCAGCGAGCCTAACAACATTCGGGAGTTGGTACGCGACGGCGATTCAATACTCGTCCAGGTCGTCAAAGACCCTCTTGGGACCAAAGGCGCGCGGCTCACTACCTTCATAACCATACCTTCCCGGTATCTTGTGTACATGCCAAACGGGAACGGTGTAGGCGTGTCTACCCGAATTGACGACGAAGTAGAGCGACAGCGTCTACGCGACACCGTCAGTCAGTTTATCGAACCGGACACCAAAGGTGGCTACATAGTTCGAACGGCAGCCGAGGGCGCGCAGTTCGAAGCGTTGCGCGCAGACATGCTGTTTCTGTCGAAATTGTGGCGCATCATTGAAGAGCGGGGGCGTCGCGCTGGCTCGGCCGAGCTTGTGTTCCAGGACTTGCCGCTGCACGAGCGCATACTCCGAGATTTGTTAAATTCTGAATTCGAACGTATTCGTGTAGATAGTGATGAAGCCTATCAAGACATGCGTAATTTCGCCGAAACGTTTATTCCCGAGCTTGCTCCTATTATCGAGCACTACTCCGGCGATAGACCGTTGTTTGATTTTCATAACGTCGAAGAAGAAATTCAAAAGGCCCTCAATCGTAAAGTCGGCCTTAAGTCTGGCGGTTATCTGATTATCGATCAGACCGAAGCGATGACTACTGTTGACGTAAATACAGGGGCCTATGTTGGCCATCGCAATCTTGAAGACACCATTTTCAAAACGAACCTTGAGGCCGCTCAAGCTATTGCTCGCCAATTGCGCTTGCGCAACCTCGGCGGCATTATCATTCTCGATTTTATAGATATGCACGACGAAGAGCACCGCCACCAGGTATTGCAGGCACTGGAAAAGTACCTCGCTCGCGATCACGTGAAGTTCTTTGTTTCCGAAGTAACGCAATTGGGTCTGGTTGAAATGACTCGCAAGCGTACTCGGGAAAGTCTTGAGCATATTACCTGCGAGTCGTGTTCGGTGTGCAATGGTCGCGGCTATGTGAAAACAGCGGAAACAGTAGTGTACGAAATTTTCCGCGAAATCATGCGTCAGAATCGCCAATTTGAATTTCAAAAAATGATGATACTGGCCGGCCAGGAAGTGATCGATCTGCTTCTCGATGAGGAGTCGTCGTCGCTTGCCGAGCTTGAAATTAACACCGGCAAACCCATTCGCCTTCAGTCAGAGTCGAGTTACCACGTCGAGCAGTTTGACGTTGTGCTGATGTAGTCCGGTGGTAGAGACGGAAGTGTCTACAAAAGCCGCCAAACAGAACCGGCCGCGTGTCGGTTTCTGGCGTTGGGTTTGGCGTCTTAGTGCCGGAACATTTGCGGTTCTGGTAGTGTTGATCGCGTTGTTTATCGGCCTGTTTCGCGTGGCCGTTCCTTTGTTGCCCGATTATCAGCAACGTATTGAATCGGCAGCCACCAATGCTCTGGGGTATCCGTTATCTGTTGGTAAAGTCGACGCTCGCTGGCGCCTACGCGGACCCGAACTCGTGTTTGACGACGTAACGGTACGCACAAACGATAACGAACGAACGTTGTTCGAAGCCGACCGTCTGCGCGTGACTATTGACGTGATGACGTCGATTCGAACCGGCCAATTAAAACCCTCGTCGCTCACATTGACAGG
>QIGP01000414.1 GCA_003228965.1 Gammaproteobacteria bacterium | reverse complement strand
TACGTTTGAGTCGCCCGGAATTTCGGTCAAACTGTCGGCACTTCACCCTCGCTACGACTTACACCACCGCAAACGTGTTCTTCACGAAATGGTGCCCATGCTCGAAGAGCTTGCCGCCAAAGCGCGCGAATACGACATTGGTTTTTGTGTCGACGCCGAAGAAGCTGCGCGCCTTGAGCTATCTCTCGAAGTGATAGGCCGGGTATTTCATTCGCCGGCGTGCGCCAACTGGGAGGGCTACGGTATTGCGCTGCAGGCCTACCAAAAACGCAGTGTCGAAATTTGTCGCTGGGTGGTAGAACAAGGGCGCAAAGCGGGTAGGCGTATGTCTGTGCGACTGGTCAAAGGCGCCTACTGGGATACCGAAATTAAACTGGGTCAAGAGCTAGGGCTTGAAAACTATCCGGTGTTTACTCGCAAAGCCTCCACCGACGTGTCCTATCTTGCGTGTGCCCGCGTGTTGCTCGACGCGCCTGAAGCTATATACCCACAGTTCGCGACACACAATGCGCACACGGTGGCGTCCATTGCCGAGTTGGCAGGCGACAAGCCGTTTGAGTTTCAGCGTTTGCACGGCATGGGAGAAGAACTATACGCCGAAGTGATTGGACCCGACAAAATGAACCGTCCATGCCGCGTTTACGCACCGGTGGGCGAGCACGAAGACTTGCTGCCGTACCTGGTTCGACGTTTGCTTGAAAACGGGGCCAACACATCATTCGTTAATCGCATTGTCGACGACAGCGCGCCTATTGGTAAGATTATTGAAGATCCCGTGAAACAAGTGACGGAACTCGAACAAAAACCGCATCCGCTAATTGCGTTACCGCCAAGCCTGTTTGGTAAAGAGCGCGCTAACTCCGATGGTCTTAATCTGTTTGATGTGCAGCGTGTACAAACACTGTCGAGAGATATTGCCGCACATACGTCAACACGCATTAGAGACAAGAAAGCAGTAGCTGGCAAGCTCGTTACAGTACGTAATCCGGCGAATTTTACCGATGAAGTGGGTGATTGGCAGGCAGCCACCAAAGAAGATGTCGCACTAGCCATGACAACCGCGAAGAGCGCGCAGTCTCGCTGGAACCGTTTGGGGGGCGAAGAGCGTGGTCGTATTCTAATTAAGGCGGCTGAGTTGCTACAAGAAAACGAAGCCCGATTATTTAACTTGTGTATTCGCGAAGCAGGCAAGTCTATTTTCGATGCTCATTCTGAGCTACGCGAAGCGATCGACTTTCTGTACTACTACGGCGCGCGCGCCGCTGAAGACTTTGGCCAACCTGTGACCATGCCGGGACCCACCGGTGAAAGTAATACGTTGGCGCTTGAGGGCCGAGGTACGTTTGTGTGTATTAGTCCGTGGAACTTCCCGATTGCCATTTTTACAGGTCAGATTTCAGCTGCGTTGGCTGCGGGCAACACCGTAGTTGCAAAACCTGCCGAGCAAAGCACGTTGTGTGCACACGCTGTCACCGAACTTCTGCACGAGGCAGGCGTTCCTGACGACGTGCTGCAGCTTGCACCCGGTCTGGGCGCTGAAGTCGGCGCTGCGGTGGTTGAACATCCCGACGTCGATGGCGTGGCATTTACCGGATCGACTGAAACGGCGCGTGTCATTAACCGTGCGCTTGCGGCCAAAGACGGAGCTATTGCTACGCTTGTTGCCGAAACGGGTGGGCTGAATGCCATGTTGGTTGACAGCTCAGCGTTGCCTGAGCAAGTGGTGCTGGACGTAGTTAGTTCCGCGTTTAACAGTGCCGGCCAACGCTGTTCGGCGCTGCGCGTGCTGTTTCTTCAAGAAGAAATTGCATCACGAGTGCTTGAGCTTCTAGCGGGGTATATGGACGAACTGGTCATTGGCAATCCGGGGCTCCTCAGCACCGACTGCGGTCCTGTGATTGACCCTGCCGCGCTTGCCATGCTCAACGCCCACAAGGAGCATATACTGACCACCGGGAAACTGGTGCACGAATGTGCGTTACCTTCGGATCTTCCACAGGGGCACTACTTTGCGCCAATCGCCGTTGAAATCGATTCTATTACGCAGCTGGAGCGCGAAGTGTTTGGTCCCATATTGCATGTTGTTCGTTACCCCAGTGACAAACTGGACAAAATGATCGATGAAATTAATGACACTGGTTACGGTTTAACGCTAGGCATCCACAGTCGTATTGAAAGTACAGCACGTCACATTCAAGAACGCGTGAACGTCGGTAACGTGTACGTGAACCGGAATCAGATTGGCGCCGTTGTTGGCGTGCAGCCATTCGGCGGATGTGGGCTATCCGGAACGGGCCCGAAAGCGGGTGGACCGTTTTACTTGCATCGTTACGCGAGTGAAAAGACCATTACGACGAATACTTCAGCGGTTGGCGGTAATACAACGTTGTTGTCGCTTGAGCCTAGTACGTAACATAAATTAGTGAAACGACACGTTGCAGTGTGGTGGCGACACCCAGCACTATTTCGGTCGTAGCCTACGAACAGGCGTCGTGGACGGAAAGTTAGTTATGGCCGGGCGTCTCGTACAATGAACGCATTGCGAACGCGTACTAACAGAGGCTTGCCATGAGCATCAGTGCTTTTGATATTTTCAAAATTGGAGTGGGTCCTTCGAGTTCCCACACCATGGGTCCTATGAATGCAGCGGCCTTGTTTGTGAATGTGCTTCGTGAGTCTGGTGAGCTTGGCGACGTGGTGCACGTGACGGCCGAACTGTTTGGATCTTTGGCTCTTACCGGCATTGGGCATTGCACCGATACAGCCGTGCTGCTTGGGCTCGAAGGGGTCGTACCTGAAACGCTGGACCCGGATGAGGGGCAGCGTCAAATTGAACACATTCGCAGTTCGCGTTCGCTCAAATTGTGCGGTCAACACTGCATTGCGTTCGATGAACAGCTCGATCTTCTATTTCTTACTGAGCAATACTTGCCCGAACACGCGAACGGCATGCGTTTCACAGCGTTCGATGTTCATGAAAAAGAAATTCTGCAGCGAGAATATTTTTCCACTGGTGGTGGCTTTATATCGACCAAAGAAGAAGTGAATCAACCATTGGGCGACCAAGGGGTGGAGCTACCTTTTGCTTTCAAGTCGGCAAACCATCTCATCGAGCTGTGCAATGAGCAGTCAATGAGCGTTGCTGAGCTTGCGTTAGCGAATGAACTGCATTTGGACGACGAGCCGACTGTTCGCAAGAAGTTACTAACGTTGTGGTCGGTGATGCAGGGATGTGTAAAACGAGGGTTTGCGCAATCGGGAAAATTACCCGGGGTACTCGGAGTGTCGCGCCGGGCGCCGCGCTCTTACGAATTGCTCGTGGCACCCGACTACAAAAGCCCCACGCTGTTTATGGATTGGGTCACTGCCTGGGCGCTTTCGGTCAACGAGGAAAACGCGGCGGGTGGCAAAGTGGTTACCGCTCCGACCAATGGGGCAGCCGGCATCATTCCCGCGGTAATTAACTACTATTTAAAATTTGAAGATGACGCTGACGAAGAAGGTGTCATCCGCTTTTTGTTGGTGGCAGCTGCTATTGGCAGTCTTTACAAAATGAACGCATCTATTTCAGGAGCAGAAATGGGGTGTCAGGGCGAAGTAGGGGTCGCTTGCTCAATGGCCGCCGGAGGATTGGTGGCCGCACTTAATGGGTCCAACGGAATGATTGAAAATGCAGCAGAAATAGGTATGGAGCACAATCTTGGCCTCACCTGCGATCCTATCGCCGGGCTGGTGCAAATACCGTGTATTGAACGCAACGCCATGGGTGCGGTAAAAGCCATCAACGCGTCGCGACTGGCGTTGCGAGGGGACGGTACCCACAAAGTAACACTCGATCAGGTTATCGAAACGATGCGACAGACCGGCAGAGATATGAATTCTGTTTACAAAGAGACGTCGCGCGGTGGTTTGGCGGTGAACGTCGTCGAATGTTGATCGGCTTCAGCCGCGATAGAATTTCAAAGTGGCATTTAATCGCGGCTGAAGCCGCTCCCACAGAAACTCTTCAACACTCTCGCCATACCTAAAATTCTTAGAGCGAGACCCCGTGAAGACTCATGAACGCCTCGATAGCGTTGGCCGGTACCGAAATAGAACGGTTGGGTATGGCGATGGGGTGCCCTTGGTTATAGCGAGCCAAATAACTTCGAATCATGCCTGCAAGTTTGAATTTGCCGTGCTCGCAGTGAAGCAAACCACCTCCGGATGATCCGGCGTCAATATCGGCGGAGGTTAACAACCCACCGTTGCGGTAGCGAAAAAACTCACCTTCGGTCGTTGCCTGGTCAAGCGCCAGTGGAAAACCAACAGCCCACACCGATTCGTTACTGACCAGTCCCCGGTCGCTTATCTGAATTGGCTGGAGGTTCTCGGTGCCAACCATCAGTAGAGCAAGATCGGAGTAGGGGTCGCTACCGATGATGGTCGCTTCTTTGTATTGGGAGCCAATATAAACAAGACCAATTTGTGAATCTTCCAGTACGTGTGCCGCGGTTAATACGAGGTTCGGAGCAATTACGATGCCGCTGCCGTCGCCACCACCGGTCGACACGTTAGCGACTCTCACAATGGAGTCCAGGGTGTTGAAGCCCGGATTGTTACAGCGAATGTGTGGGTAAACAGGAACGTGGCTGGTCGAGGCTGGTTCGGTAGTAACAAGTGCAGAGGCGTCGGGCTTGATGCGAGACTCGGCGCAAGCGGCAATGAGCAGTAAGCCGCCCACCATTAAGAGTGGCCGCCACAAGGGGATTGTCATTTTGCTTGCGCGGTTGGTCACAGTTCCTCTCTGTTAAGTCGTTCCGTGCGGTAAAAAAAACTCACCTACCGGATATCTGACTGTTAATAATTGCGTCTGGTTCCACCCTGCCAAAATTAGGCTGATGTGCCTGAGACCAAGTTCACAGTTCAGATAACTTAGTGCAAGTAGTTGAATTAAAGGATTTTACTTAATTCTCAGTGATTTGCGCAGATATTGATGCGGCCAGAACGCGACACCGGTTTTGGGCGGCAATAAATCCTTTTTCCCCAATAATTTCAACATAATGCGTGTGCTTAACAGAGTCAAATGGATTAATATTTGAGAACTTCGTCACAGTATAAAAATGTGCTTTGCCACAGGCGAAAAGCTCCAGTTTGGGAGGGTCGTCCTGGAGAAATCAGGATGCCGCGTTGGCAACGATAAGAATAAGTTCACGGGCTGCTCGATTGAGCCCAATTAAATGGATATTTAGGGGTCTGCTATGTTGGTAGTAAACGCGTCCTTCGGACAATTGCGTGCGTTTAAACTTGTGGTTGCTGTTTTTCTGGCAACATTTATCTCATCTTCCTCACTGGTTATCGCCCAGTCCGACGATCGCGCAATAGCGGCCGACGCAGGCATGGTCATTACCAAGCTGTGGGACGATCTTAACCGCGACGGCGTGCAGGACCTGAACGAACCGGGTGTTAGCGGTGTCATGGTCGGCTTGTTCACGTGTGAAGGCGCGTTTGTTGAATCGCGACTATCAAACGACGTGGGCGCAACGCCATTCGTCGCAGCGCCGGGGTGCTACCAGCTTCGCTATTCCAAAATCGAAGGCTATCGCTACTGCTCCGCCGGAACTAACGGTGAAGTGGGTAACGACAGCGACGTAAACGCCTCTACGCGAATAAGCTCACCGTTCAACATTACGCAAGGGACTTACCACGTCAACACCGACGCCGGTGTCATGCAAATTCAAAATTCGCAAATCGGTGATCGCGTCTGGCACGACCTGGATGCTAACGGCGTACAAGACTTTAACGAACCCGGTCTTGCTGAATTGCCGTTGTCTCTGTTGAGTTGCGACGGCCGGGTCGTACGTAATCTCAACGGTGAACCCCTAACCGCATTGAGCAACGAGCAAGGTAACTTTCTGTTTGAAAATTTGAACACGGGTTGTTACCTGGTAGAAGCACAGCTTCGAGACGATCAGCACCTGACCGACGAACAAGCCGCTTCGCCACAGTACGACAGCGACTTAAACCCGGTCACAATGCGCTCTGCGCCAATTGACTTAACTTCCGCGCAAGGACGTCACGATATTGACCTTGGTGTTTACCAGTT
This sequence comes from Gammaproteobacteria bacterium, assembly GCA_003228965.1. Classification (GTDB taxonomy): domain Bacteria; phylum Pseudomonadota; class Gammaproteobacteria; order Steroidobacterales; family SZUA-146; genus SZUA-146. The sequence continues at coordinate 5,839 of QIGP01000414.1, read as the reverse complement.
GGGACGCATTGGCGACTACGTCTGGTTGGATATCAATCGCAATGGTGTTCAGGACAATGTTGAGTCGGGTATGCAAGGCGTTAACGTCTTACTGCTTGACAGTAACGGTTCGCCTACCGGCCAAACCACCATCACCGATTTTAACGGTCGTTACGAGTTCGATGGCTTAAAGCCGGGACAGTACCGTTTGCAGTTTGTTATTCCACAAGATTACGTAGCGGCTCAAAAAGATCAGGGTAATTCTGATTTGCTCGACAACGACGGTAACAGCTTAGGCGTAACTGCTGGCTTTGCCGTGCAGTCTGGTCGCACCCAGGCGGACATCGACTTTGGTGTGGTTCAGCAACAAATTATCGAAATAGCGATTGAAACACGCACCTACACAGAAGACGCCGACAGTCCTGCCGGACCGTTCATTGCCGTTGGCGACCGTGTGAATTGGGAATACATCGTAACTAACACTGGCGATTTGGCGTTGTTTTACGTTTCGGTAAAAGACGATCAAGGTGTTGTTGTTGTGTGTCCTCGAAACACACTTCAAGCCGGTGAGTCTATGGTGTGTACCGGTTCCGCCGACGACGCTCAGGCTGGTCAATACACCAACCTGGCCACTGTGGAGGCTACCGACAGTCCGGAAGGCAATACCTTGGTAACGGCGAAAGATCGCAGTCACTATTTTGGTGCCGACCCAGCCATTACGCTAATGATGCTCGTGAACGGAGTCGACACACAAACCCCTACCGACTTAAATGTCCCCGCAGGGTCTACGGTTGTTTGGCAGTACATTGTGACCAACACAGGTAACTCGTTTCTCGACAACATTATGGTTACGGACAGCAACCCCGACGTTCAGGTCAACTGTCCTTCAACCTCGCTGCAAAGCGGCGTTGAGATGACGTGTACAGCAGCGGCACCAGCGATCGCGGGTGAGTATAGTAATACAGGCACGGCAATTGGTATTGTACCCAACGAAGATCCAATTACTGTTACCGCAGAAGACACCAGTTTTTACTTTGGTCTTCCGTCTGACCTTAACCTTGGTCTGCTCACTAACGGCATCGAAGCAGGCGCACCTCCAGGACCCATGATTCCGGTGGGCGATACGGTGACGTGGTCATACGTTCTTACGAATAACGGCCAGAGCATTATTGCGGACGTTAATGTCACGGACAGCGAAGGAGCAAGCGTCAGCTGTCCGATTACCAGTCTTGCTCCAGGACAGTCAGTGACCTGTACCGCAACCGGCACTGCCCAGAAAGGTCAGTTCTCGAACGAAGCTACCTGGATTGGCACCGTGGACGGCGAAAGTACGCCAGTCTCTAATGTAGCCGTGGGCTACTACTTCGGAACCAGCCCCGCAGCTGAGGTCGTGTTTAACGTTCGTACCAACGGCTCAGACGCCGACACGCCAGAACTTGCCCCTCAAATCGGGGTAGGTGCAGCAGTTACCTGGACGTACGTAATTGAGAACACAGGCAACGTCGCGTTGAGCAACATTGAAATTAACGACGACCAGATCGGCGCCATTTCGTGTGCCCAGACTGTAGTCGAACCTGGCGATACACTTATTTGTAGCGCGAGCTCAACCGCACAGCTTGGCGCCTACGGCAACATTGGAACACTAACGGCACAAACGCCGGCCGGTGATCTGGTTATGGCAACAGACCCAAGCAACTACTTTGGCGTGCAGGCGTCAGTCGGCATAGAAACGCTGACAAACGGCATGGATTCCGACGATCCACCTGGAGCGACTCTCCTTGTTGGTGAGGCTGTCGAATGGCGCTACGCGGTTTCGAACACTGGCAATGTCGATCTGTTTGGCTTTGCAGTTACAGACAGCGAGCTTGGAGTAATTACTTGCCCTGCCATTAACCTGCTTGTTGGCGATACCGTTGAGTGTGTGGCATCTGGTGTAGCAATTGCCGGGCAGTATGCAAACGTCGGTACTGTTTGCGCTCCGCACAACGAAAAAACTATTTGTGCTGACGATCCTTCGCACTACTTCGGCGGCGTAAGTGGGCTGTCCATTCAAACGCGCACAAACGGTTCCGATGCCGATACTCAGCAAACGGCCCCACAAATTAACGTAGGTTTATTGGTTACCTGGACGTACAACATCACTAACACGGGCACGTTGCTGTTAACCAACGTTCTTGTCACCGACGATCAGTTGGGCACCGTATCGTGTCCTTCGACAGAAATTGATGCAGGCACAACGATGGTGTGTACCGCGACAGATTCGGCTGAGCTTGGCCCCTATACCAATTTGGGAACTGTTACCGCAACCGATCCTCCCGGCACAACCCTGACCAGCTCCGACCCGAGCAACTATTTCGGCGTAGACTTCGCACTGTCTATTGAAACGTTGACCAACGGCGTAGACGCCGATACACCTCCTGGTCCCACAGTTCCAGTAGGTGATGCGGTTGAATGGAGCTATGTGATTACCAATAACGGTAACGTAGGCGTGTTTGGGTTTAGCCTTACCGATAGCGTAATCGGAAATATTACCTGTCCTGTGACCGACCTGGCTCCTGGTCAGTCTGTTACTTGTACCGCGACAGGTGTGGCAAGTGACGGTCAATACGCGAATCTGGGTACTGTCTGTGCACCTCACGGTGAAGAGATTATTTGTGCTGAAGATCCTTCGCACTACCTGGGTGGCGTCAGCGGTATTTCTATGCAGAAGCGTACTAATGGTTCCGATGCCGATACACAGGCTATAGCACCTCAAATTCCAGTGGGCAGTTCAGTTACCTGGACGTATAACGTTACCAACACCGGTAACACACGGCTTACCAACATCTCGGTGTCCGACGATTTGCTTGGACCGATTACCTGTCCTGCGACTGAAATCGCATCAGGTGACACTATGATCTGTTCGGCTTCCGGCACAGCGGAGCCTGGCCCTTACACAAACATCGGCACCGTTGTAGGTACCGACCCTCAGGGTGCTACGCTTGATACAACCGATCCGTCTAACTACTTTGGTGTCGTGGCTTCGATTTCAATCGAGACTTTAACCAATGACATAGACGCCGATAACCCTCCAGGACCTACCGTTCCGGTTGGCAGTGATGTTCAGTGGACATATATTGTGACCAACAACGGTAACGTAGACCTGTTTGGGTTCATGGTGACTGACGATATTCTTGGTGCAATTACGTGTCCTGTATCTGACATTGCCGTTGGTCAAAGCATTGAGTGTTTTGCCACTGGAACAGCAACGCCTGGTCAGTACGTCAATGTTGGAATGGTGTGTGTGCCTCAAGGTGAAGAACAGCTGTGCGATGAAGATCCTACCCATCACTTCGGTGGTGAGGGTTCTATTGAAATTCAGAAGCTCACAAACGGTATAGATGTTGACGCCGCTCCGGGCGTTGTACTTACGGTTGGTGAGGCAGTCACCTGGACGTACGTCGTGACGAACACTGGCGACCTGATTATTACCGGACTCAGTGTCAACGACGACCAGGGTGTTCAGGTGAGTTGCCCTGTAGCTTCTCTTGAGCCTGGTGCCAGCACAACGTGCTCCGGTACGGGCGTAGCGACCGCTGGCCAATACGTAAACCTTGGCACAGCCTGCGGTTTGTCAGGTGGTCAGGAAGTTTGCGGCAGCGATTCAAGCTACTACTTTGGTTCCGCGCCTTCCGTAACGTTAGAGAAAAGCACTAACGGTGTTGATGCAGACGTAGCACCGGGTCCTGTGGTTACCACAGGCTCAACGGTTGCGTGGACTTACGTTGTAACCAACACTGGTTCTGTCGCCATCGGCGAAGTTAGCGTAAGCGACGACCGGGGTGTTGTTGTTACCTGTCCAATGGATACGTTAGCGGCCGGTGAGAGCATGACCTGTACAGGTAGTGGTGTGGCCGCGCCTGGGCAGTACGCCAACATTGGCATGGTGACTTCTGTAGGTCTCGACGGACAGGGCAATCCTGTCGGCACACCTGTGTCAGCCAGCGACCCTAGCCATTACTTCGGTGGTAGCTCTGGCGTTAGCGTTGAGAAGTTCACAAACGGTATTGATGCAACCAATGCTCCCGGGCCTTCTATTGCAGTAGGCGATACGGTTGAGTGGACGTATGTGGTCACAAACACGGGCAACGTAACACTTGCCAACGTCTCTGTATCAGATGACCAGGGTGTTTCGGTTACATGTCCAGTGGATACTGTGGCGGCTGGCGAAAGCATGACATGTAGGGGTAGTGGCGTAGCTACTGCTGGCCAGTACATGAACCTGGGCACGGCGACAGGTCAGGGCGTTGACGGCGACGGCAATCCAGTTGGTGATCCTCAAACAGGATCAGATCCAAGCTTCTACTTCGGTGCAAGCTCAGGCATCACTATTGAGAAGTTCACCAACGGCACTGACGCGGCTTCTGCTCCTGGACCGTCGATCGCGGTTGGCGATGCGGTTGAATGGATGTACGTAGTGACTAACCTTGGCAACGTAACGCTTACAAGCGTAAGCGTTAGTGACGACCAGGGCGTTTCCGTTACATGTCCAATGGATGCTTTGGCGGCTGGCGAAAACATGACGTGTTCAGGTAGTGGTACAGCGACTTCGGGCCAGTACATGAACCTTGGCACGGCAACCGGACAGGGCGTCGACGGTGACGGCAATCCTGTAGGTGGTCCTCAGTCAGCTTCAGATCCTAGCTTCTACTTCGGTGCAAGTGCAGGCGTAAGCATTGAGAAGTTCACAAACGGTATCGATGTGACTGCAGCTCCCGGACCTTCTATCGCTGCGGGCGAAACGGTAGATTGGACCTACGTGGTCACTAACACCGGTAACCTGGCGCTGTCCAACGTAAGCGTTGCGGACGACCAGGGCGTTGTTGTTACTTGCCCAATGACCACGCTGGCGGTAAGCGAAAGCATGACTTGTACCGGTAGTGGCACAGGAACTTCGGGCCAGTACATGAACATTGGTTCGGTTACAGGGCAGGGCGTTGACAGCAACGGCAACCCTATTGGCGAGCCTCAATCCGATTCAGATCCGAGTTTCTACTTTGGCGCGAACTCAGGCATTAGTATTGAGAAGTTCACTAACGGTACGGACGTAGCCGAAGCACCGGGACCTTTCATCGCAATAACAACTCCCGTTACCTGGACTTACGTCGTAACCAATCTTGGCAACGTGACGCTTACTAACGTAACCGTGACCGACGATCAGGGTGTGGCTGTGACGTGCCCAATGGACACGCTTGATGCTTCCGGGAACATGACGTGTACAGGTACTGGATTTGCAAGTGCAGGCCAATACATGAACGTCGGTTCGGTAACGGGCCAAGGTGTTGATGGCGACGGCAATCCTGTAGGTGCGCCACAGTCCGATTCAGATGCCAGCTTCTACTTTGGCGCTGCAAGCAAACTGTTGATTGAGAAATACACCAACGGCGAAGACGCCGATGAACCAACAGGGCCCGAGCTTACCGTGGGCGATGCGATCGAATGGACCTACGTTGTCACCAACGACGCTAACGTAGGCATTGCCAACGTTGTCGTTACTGACGACCAGGGTGTTGTGGTTTCCTGCCCAATGACGACGTTGGCTGCCGACGAGTCCATGACGTGTGTGGGCAGCGGCATTGCAACGCTTGGTCAGTACGCCAACATTGGTACGGCGACGGCTCAAGCTGTTGACGGCGACGGTAACCCGTTCGGTCTGGACTTGAGCGCAAGCGATCCTAGTCACTACCTGGGTCTGGCTGTGCCAACTGCGGCCATCGGAGACTTTGTCTTTGAAGATGCCGACCGCGACGGTATACAAGATGCAAACGAACCCGGCATTCCTGGTGTCGTAGTCAACTTGTGGACCGACGATGACGGCGAC
>QIGP01000260.1 GCA_003228965.1 Gammaproteobacteria bacterium | reverse complement strand
AGACTGTCATTCCAGAAGAAGCACCACCAAGCGGCCCCCTATACGAACACATTGCCTGGGAAAACCCGACTCAACCCTGGTTGGTCATGGGTTTCCGCGGCCCACGCTTTGACCCCACTCGTAAAGACATGCCGACCATGGACATATTCAGTTCCATTTACCTGTCGCAGTCTTCAAGCTTGTATCAGAAACTGGTGGTTGAAGAGCGCTTGGTCGATTCATTTTTCCCGTCGTTTCCAGATCGTAAAGATCCAAACTTACTGATCATTGGTGCTCGTCTAACAGACGCAGCCAATGCAAGCGCCGTTCGAGACGCCATTAGCGAAACACTGGCCAATGCGCGCGTCACGCCAATTGATGCGGCAAAACTTGAACAAGCCAAGTCTCGCCTGCGCTACCAGTTCGCTGGCGGGCTTGACAATTCCGAAGCCATTGGCGACTTGCTCGCAAGCTACATGCAGTTTGAGAACGATCCCGAAGTGATTAACCGCGTCTATCAACAGTACGCCGCCGTCACTCCACAAGACGTGATCAAGTATGCCAACACCTACTTTACGGATAAGGGTCTCGTCTTAACGACGCTTGCCAACACCGATGAAATGTCAGGTTTTGATCCAGACAGTTCAATTGACGCACGTGTCGCAGGTCGCTCTGTGCGAGCGACCGATAGCGACTCGGCTCAAAACGATCTTGCCGATCGCATTGCCTCCTGGACGCCTGACTTACCCGCTGTAAACGCAGCGGACGCCAGCTTCATTCTCCTGCCGTCCAGGTCCTCTCCACTTATCGACCTTTCGTTTGTCTTTAATGTCGGTGCTGCTAACGACCCGGCAGGCAAGAAAGGCCTGGCGATGTTAACCGCTTCAATGCTGACTGACGCTGGCTCCAAAGTGTTCTCTTACGAAGACATCAACAATGCGATGTACCCTATTGCGTCAGGTTTTGGCTCTCGTGTCGACAAAGAAATGACAACCCTTGGCGGTAGTGTACATAGTGACAACGTAGATACCTGGTACACGCTCGTGCGCAGCATGCTGTTAACTCCCGCGTTCAGCGAGGCAGACTTTAACCGCATCAAAACTCGCGCCATTAACGGTATACGTACTGATCTTGTGGGCAACAACGACGAAGAGCTTGGCAAGGAAATATTGTACCAACGCATTTTCGGTAAAGATCATGGCTACGGAAGCTACAACGGCGGCAACAGCGACGACCTTGAGTCGATTACGCTTGACGACGTTAGAGCGTTTTACCACAAACACTTCAGCGCCACGGGGCTTAGAGTCGGTGTTTCGGGTGGTTTTAGCCAAGACTTCCTTAGAACCGTCAAGGCAGACGTCGCGCGCTTACCTCGCGGCTCAGCGAGAGAGCCCGCGTTCGCCAAAGTCGAACTCAGTGGCGGTCGCAACGGTTTTATCATTGAAAAAGACACACAGGCCGTTGCTGTATCGTTTGGCTTCCCGATTGACCTGGTGCGCGGCGACGACGACTGGGTTGCTCTTTGGCTAGTGCGTTCGTGGCTCGGCGAGCACCGCAGTTTTAACAGCCACCTGTTTGGCCGTATTCGCGAAGACCGCGGCATGAACTACGGCGACTACGCCTACATTGAGTATTTCCCTCGCGGCATGTTCCAGTTCCACCCGGACGCCAATCTCGCACGAGAACAGCAGATTTTCCAGGTGTGGGTAAGGCCATTGCGCACAAACACTGATGCGCACTTCGCCACTCGCGTGGCAATGTATGAACTGCAAAAACTGATTGATGATGGCCTGACTGAAGAACAGTTCTCAGCCTCGCGAAACTTTCTGCAAAAATTCGTAAGCTTGCTGGTCAAATCGCAGTCACGTCAACTTGGTTACGCGATCGACAGCGACTACTACGACATCGACACGTTTACGAAATACGTGCGTGAAGAGTTAGCCAGCTTGACGGTAGAAGAGGTCAATCGTGTGATTCGCGAACACTTACAAACGGAAAACATGGAGTTTGTATTTGTGGCCAAAGACGCATCAAACCTTCGAGAAGTTTTGATGAACGACGTCGAATCACCGATTGAATACAATTCCCCCAAGCCAGAACTGGCAGACGAAGACAGCGTCATTTCCAAGTTGCCACTACGTTTTCGAAACGTAGAAATCGTATCCGGGGAAGAGGTCTTTAAGTAACGTTAATCTGACGAAGCGCTGGCGGTGCTCGGCGCTTCGTCAGCTTCGTCACCACGCGTTCCAATCCAACGGGCCATGAAAAGCCCCAGTTCGTAGAGTGCGTACATGGGAATCGCCAGCATCACTTGCGAAATAATATCGGGTGGCGTCAGGAACATGCCAAGAGTGAAAGCGCCAATCAGAATGTAAGGACGTTTTTTTGCCAGCTCATCGGGCGTAGTGATGCCTGTCCACACAATCAGCACAGTAGCGACTGGAATTTCAAACGCCAGCCCAAACACCAAAAACAACGCCAACATAAAATTCAGGTACTGACTAATGTCGGTCATCATGATCGCCGTTCCGGGTGTGACTTTAACCACGAAGCTAAACACCACAGGAAACAGCACGAAATAGACAAACAAAATGCCGGAGTAGAACAGCGCTATACTGCTCGCCAACAGCGGGATAGCCACCTTCTTTTCGCTTTTATAGAGCCCGGGAGCTACAAATCCCCACAGCTGATACAGCAAATATGGCATGGCTAAAAAAAGCGCCGTAAAAAAAGACAGTTTGAAGGGCGTCAGAAACGGCGAGATAACGTTCGTCGCAATCATGGAAGCATTGTCCGGCAATTTCGCCACAAGCGGTGCCGAAGCCATTTCAAACAGCTGTTTACCAAATGGCATCAGACACGCGAACAACACAACAACTACAATGACGCTGCGCATGAGCATGGAACGCAATTCCATCAAATGAAACAGTAACGTTTGCGGCTCGTCTTCGGTTTTATCCGACTCTTCGCTCACGCCTCGTCGCCAGCTTTAGCAAGCTTCGAGTCCGTAGTGACTACTTCAGGAATGACCATTTCCGGATTCACAGGCTTGATCGAATCGGAACTCTCGGTCGACGGCATTGGTTCATGATGCTCTAGAGTGTCGGTAATTCCTGTGTCGTCAACTTCTAAAGGCTTGCTCGCGTCGCGTACTGTTTTACTCAGTATTGAGTTGCCTTCATCGAGCGTTTCGGCGGCGTCACGAAAAGGCTGCGCGGCCTTTTCGACTTCGTTTTTAAGTTGTTTGATTTCGGTGAGGTCGACTTCGCGCTCAAGTTCGCGCTGGAACTCGGAGGCCATTTGTCGACCGCGTCGCACCCATCCGCCCAGTGTGCGCGCAACAGCAGGCAAGCGCTCGGGACCCAATATAAGCAGGCCCAGCACTGCCAGTAAAAAAAGCTCGGAAAAGCCTACGTCGAAGAACATGAGTTGTAGTTGATTTAAGCTTACGTGTTAGAAGACGTGTCCGAAGATTGTTTGACCGGATCGGTACTCTTGCCCGATTCGTTGTTACTGAGTTGGGCCGCTTCCGCCTTCTCTTCTTCGGTCATCGCTTTTTTAAACCCTTTAATTGCGCCGCCAACATCCGTGCCCAGGCTTTTGAGTTTCTTGGTGCCAAACACCAGAACAACAATGAGCAAGATAAGAATCAAACTGGTTGGACTAATACCGCTAAACATATGCTTTCTCCGATTCAGCGTGACGCGCGATCAAGGTGACCAGCGCGGCGCACAGTATATCAAGTTGCGACACGAACGTTAGGATACGCGTCACGTAGGTGGCACCTGCAGCCAAAACGTCACAGGGCCGTCATTAACCAAACTCACCTGCATGTCGGCGCCAAACTGACCCGTCTGAGTAACCAGGCCTGTGCATTTTACTTCGTCCACCAGATAGTCGAACAAACGCTCGCTTATCGCAGGTGCAGCGGCAGACGAAAAGCTCGGCCTCATACCCTTGGCGGTGTCCGCCACGAGTGTAAATTGCGGCACCAGTAAAAGTGCACCTTCAATATCTAACAGGCTCAGGTTGATTTTATCGTCGTTGTCAGCAAAAACCCGATATCCGCACAGTCGCTGGGCCAGCCTTGCCGCCTGCGCCGGGCCATCTCCTCGTTCAACTCCAATCAGTGCAAGTAAACCCTTGTTTATCTGGCCAATTATGCTATTTTCAACGGTAACTGAGGCGTGCGTAACACGCTGAATTAATGCAATCACTGCGACTTTGGACCCTTCTGGTTCTGCGATGTTCGCGTTTTGATCGTGCGTGTAGGAAAAATCCTACACGCATTGTAGCAATCTGCCGGATTAATCTTAATACTTGTTAGAGCATAATAACGTCGTACTCTTCGGAAACGTGAGTACGTCGAGACGGAAAAATGGATTTAATAGCCGCAGGATGCGACATGGATGATCCCGTTTCATTTGGTTACTCAATCGCCTACTGCCAGGACGGCTTTAAACCCCAGCCATCGTGCTGGGGTTTTTTATGGGTGACTATTTCCCACTTTTAACCCATATTGTGAAATATTATCCCACTTTGTTGCAGTTACCAGTAATTCTTTAGGTTTTTTAGTTCAAAGTAATCAATAAAAATAAATTATCTCCTAGACCGATAAAATCGTGGCATCATCGGGAATTTTTAACCTATATATTTATATTTTGAGATCGTGTATCAGTTCGAACTCAAAAATCAAATGAAAGTGGTAAATTACCGCCAAGAATTGACGATAATAATACTTGTGTGGCTGGATATATTACCAGTAAAAGATGTCTTAGTATTTAGGGATTGAAGAATTGTCCAATATTCGGATAAAAGTCTATTTCTGGTAGAAACTGCGAGCGATCACTGAATATTACAACTCAACTCGTGTTCACCACGCGTTGGAGGGCGTCACGCCAGCGATGAAAGCCGGTGACCGAGATCGCAATGTGGCGAATCTCAACGATTATCGATGGCAATCCCACTGTCGAGGCTTGTACCACCTGCCGGTGGCGGCTTGAGTAGGAACTCGCCACAGACAAGTTAAAAAAACCCCCGTTTTCTTTACTTAGTGATTTGAATAAAGATTGTGCTATAGTAGTTAAAGGTACTACCTATAACTAATGAGAATTTTACCATGGCCACGTCAGTCAAACTTGATAACGATCTCAAGAATCGGATCCAAACTTTGGCTGATAGCCGAAAGCGCTCTTCGCATTGGATCATGCGAGAGGCCATTCGCGATTACGTCGAACGCGAAGAGGCACGCGAAAGTTTCAAACAAGAGGCACTAGCGTCTTGGGAAGCGTATCAAGAAACGGGACGTCATTTGACGGGAACTGAATTGAGCGATTGGTTGACGACGTGGGGAACGGATAAGGAAGCCGAGATTCCTCTGTGTCACGAGTAGTTGTAACCGAAGGTGCCGCACTGGGTCTTGAGCGGTGCCGTCAATTCTTGGCTGCGAAAAATCCACACGCAGCAAAACGCGCTGGTCATGCAATCGTTCGCGGATTTGCTTTGTTGGAAGCCGATCCGGATATCGGCAGACCGCTTCACGATCTGCCCGAGCTACGCGAATTAATTATTGCCTTTGGCAATACTGGCTATGTTGCATTGTATCGACACGATGTGAAAATGAACACTGTTTACGTCCTTGCCTTCCGCCACCAAAAGGAAGCTGGCTATTCGTTGTCCCTCCTGTAAATACAATCGTGTTGAAATTCTTGGCTATTTTCCATCCGGGATAGGGGATGGCAGGCATGTCATTTTTTCTCCACATAGCCGCTTTTGTTCATTCTTTATTCAAGTCACGGCGTCAATTAATAATGGAGAATTTGACGCTACGCCAGCAACTCACAATGCTCACGCCATCGGTGAGGCGGCCGCGGGTAGCACCTGTCGACCACTTGTTTTGCATCCTGTTCTCGAAATATGTTCATGGATGGCGGACCGTGTTGCACGCGTTGCATCCCGATACGGTTGGACGCTGGCACCGCGAAGGTTTTCGGATGTACTGGACCTGGAAAAGTCGTCGCCAGCGCGTGGGGCGACCGCTTTATGATAAAGAAATACGCAAGCTCATCCGACAAATGCAGTCGACGAATGTCGGTTGGGGGTGCTCCTCGGATTCATGGTGAATTACTAAAGCTTGGTATTAGGGACAAGGTTTTAATATCCAATTATCGCAACGGTAGGAATTTACATCCCCATCTGCTACAACTAGCGCTCACTTTTTCAAGCAAGAAAGGCCACTATGAAGCGCAGAGATTTTGTTGCTGGCGTCGGTTTGGGCGTCCTATCCACCTCAATTGCCGCCTGCTCCAAGGCAGATACCACAAATTGTGAGCCTGGTGCTTCGGGTCAAAACTTTAAATGGAACATGGTCACCTCGTGGCCACCGATGTTTCCGGGCTTGGGTACCGGGGCCAACTATCTTGGCCAAGCCATCGAAAAAGCCAGTGGCGGCAGAATTACGGTGAAAGTGTACGCAGCCGGCGAACTGGTGCCTGCCCTCGAAGTATTCGACGCGGTCTCTAGCGGCTCAGTCCAACTTGGCCACACAGGCGCCTATTACTGGAAAGGAAAGTCACCGGCTACTCAGCTATTTGGCGCTGTTCCGTTTGGCATGAACGCCACAGAATACGGTGGCTGGCTGTACCAGGGTGGTGGCCAGGCGCACTATAACAAACTATACGACCGGTTTAACCTCGTACCGTTTCTTGCAGGATTTTCCGGCGTGCAAATGGGCGGATGGTTTAACCGGGAAATTAACTCGGTTGACGACCTCAAGGGACTGAAAATGCGCATCCCGGGTCTTGGCGGCGAAGTGTTTACGCGCGCCGGCGGCATTTCCGTTAATCGACCCGGGGGTGAAATTTTCACTGCGCTTCAAACAGGCGACATCGACGCTACCGAATGGGTCGGTCCATACAACGACTTGTCGCTTGGTTTTTATAAAGCCGCGAAGTACTACTACTACCCGGGCTGGCACGAACCTAACGCCGCACTTGAATGCATCGTTAACAAAGACGCATTCGATCAACTGCCTGACGACCTCAAAGAAGTGGTTCAACTCGCCTGCGACTCGACAACGATTCGCATGCACGCTGAGTACACTAGAAACAACCCTCGTTCTCTACGCACGCTTGTCGACCAACATGGAGTCAAACTTCGTGAGTTTCCTCGAGACGTGCTCAAGAAATTGCAGTCGATTTCTACCGAAGTGCTCAATGAGCTGTCTGCCAGGCATGCCGACTTTAAGGAAATATATGACTCTTACACGGCCTTCTACGAGGAAGTGCAGCCGTGGCACGACGTTTCGGAAAGGTCGTACTATAAAGCCCGGAGTTAACTGTATTTTACGAAAGATGGCCCGTTACAACGTCATTAGTCGATCGGTGATTGGGGAATTCTCAAAGATAACGGGAAAACGCGAGCGCTGGGAATTCCCTGCATTCGCGACCATGTTGTTCACGATATTCTGCTGACCAAAGTGGCGCAGCGTGTCGATGATCGGAAGATCATGCGATTGCTAACGCTTATTCTGAAAGCGAATGGCAAGTGGGGTGCTCCCCAGGGTTACTTACTCTAAAAAACGATCACCTATACCCCACTCTGCCGATGTCAAACAGAGTAAGGTACGGGTGATCGGGCGGAACCAGATATACCCCTACCAGAGCCTTCTACTACGGCGTGCAGTCAAACGTGCCATCCTGGTCAGTCATGCCTTCCAACAGCCAATCGTTAATCAGGCCACTACTGTTGTTTTTGCCGTTACCCTGGGCTTTACCACAGTCTTCTGCTCCATCCATATCGTTATCAGAGCACGACATGTGAAAATTGGATTCGCCAATCTTGTTATCGTTAGAGAAAATCTCCCAATAGACATCATTAGGTGAGCCGGCGTAGCCGGAAACTGCAACTTCCGTTCCAGGCATTACGTTAGCCTGTTCAGAAAGCAGCTCACTGCCTACGTCACCTTTCCAGGCTTTGATTGAAACCGGATCTTGAGCTCCGTTCCAAATCATCACCAGCTCATCAAGAGGTCTGTTGCAGCTAAACGGCTGACCGACGTTTACAAACTCTACCGAACAACCTTCTGCAAAGGTCACAGAGATAGAATAAGCACTCGGGCCGGCGTCGTCATGATTGTGTTTCTCGAATTTAAATTCGAGTTTTGCGTCATCGCCGGCAGCAAGTTGGCGCAATGACAATCCACCAATCCAGTCATTGGCATCAAGAGTCACCGAACCACCCGCAACATCCGTGTCGAAGATCTTTTTGCCATCCAGCTTAACTTCACGGAGGTCTTCGTTTACATCCTCTGGCCATGAAATCGTAACGCTCTCAATCGTGGCGGTTGAAACACCGGTGTTTTCGATTTCCCACTTCACTTTCTCGTGACTAATTTCAATGATGCCTTCACCAACCACCTGACACGGCGGAGGAGTCAATACAGTCACGGTAGTTTGATCCTGAGCGCTGCAAACCGCACCGTCAGAGTCTACTGCATCAACAGTCACAGTGTTTGTCGTCGTACTATCAACGAAACCACTGTTGTATACCGTTACTGAATCGCCTGCAGCCAGGAAGTCCGGTAAGCCCAAAACTGGACCTAAAGGCACATCAATAGCTGACAGACTGACAAGGTCTGTATCACCCGTGTTCGACACGGTGTAGCTGTAGATCACGTCAGCACCATTACCCAGATTGTTGATCTGCTGCAACGACGTTGCACCATACACATCGCCCAGTTCCAGCGGTACGGAACACGACGTATGAATATCCAGATACATCGTGCCACCCGAATTGGACAGTGTTAGTTCTGTGCCAGAACCTGACTCCGGAACGGTGAACGACTCACCTGGGCTGACGGTAAAGCTGTCACCATCTTCAAGAGTTACAAGCGCTGGCGACGATGCGTCAACAGAGCCACTACATTCAAATTTACTACCTTGGGTATTCTGACTATCGCCACAGCTACCACCTGAGTAGACAAGCGTAATCGTGTCAACGTCGTCAACCGTTTCGCAGCTAACCGGCGTCGGCAGGAATTCACAGCTATCTGTGCCTGTGCTAATTGTTGGGGAGCAATCCAGCACACCGCCCTCATCAACAATACCTTCCAGCAGCCAGTCATTAATCAGATCGTTACTGTCGTTCTTACCATTACCCTGTGGCAGGCCACAGTCTTCAGGTCCGTTCATGTCACTGTCAGAACAAGACAGGTGGAAGTTAGACTCGCCAATCTTGTTATTGGTCCCGGCGTCGAAGACTTCGAAGTACACATCGTTTGGCGACCCCGCAAAGCCACTGACGCTAATTTCCTCTCCAGGGCTAATGTTGTCGATGGTGGCCAACAAAGTGCTACCGACAGAACCTTTGTACGCCTTGATACGAACGTCGCTGTTGCCATCCCAAATAAAGGTCAGGACATCAATTGGTTTATCACACACGTAATCTGAGGTAGGTGGCATTGGAATCAGACACGTCGCGTCAATTCCAACGAAGCACACACCCGGGTTACAGTAGTGACTTGGATCGTTATCCATTACTACTTCTTCTGTGGGCGTAACACCTGTAGCCGTACCAATGTTGCCGTACAGATTAGAGTTTGGCGTCATGCCACAAACACCCTGAACCACACCACTTTGACCCGGCAATGACAAGTCGATTGCCATACCCTGACCTTCACACGTCATTGACTGACTTGCGGCAAGGCTGGTTAGAGGGCAAGTGACAACAACGCCCTGATCATCGGATACTTCGACATTGGTCAGCGCAGTGTTACCGGTATTGGTCACAAGGTAAGTCCACATGACCAGGTCACCCGGTGTGACCTGCGGTGCGTCACCACTATTTGGATCATCGGCATCAATTCCATTGGTAGCTTTTTCAATGGTTATATTTCCTTCGATGCCGAAATAGTGACTTGGGTCGTCGTCGGTTACAGGCGGTCCGACTGGAGGCGTACCCATAACGTTACTGTCGTTTTCGTATTGACCTAATACGGCGGTGCCCGTGGCCATACACGTCATAGTGCTAACGCCTTGGCCCGCAGGTTGCAATTCGGTCAAAGGACAGCCAACTGAAACTGAAGGATCGCTGTCAGTCACGGTCACGTTAGTAAGCGCCACATTACCTGTATTGGTAACAACGTAGTTCCAGGTAACGGCATTTCCAACAGGAACCAGCGGCCCGGTAGGATCATCCGCGTCTTCGCCGTTAGTGGCTTTTTCAATATCGATTGACGGATTAGAACCAAAGTAGTGACTCGGATCGTTATCTATCACTTCAGTGCCGTTAGGTGAGGTACCTACAACATCACTGCCATTCATGTACTGACCAGCGGTGGCGATACCCGTTGCAGTACACACACCACTGTCTGAAGGATCAAGTGATGCAAATGGACAGCTTATCGCTCCAATCTCAGTATCGGTAACAACAATGTCTGAAAGAACGACGTTGCCTGTATTAGTTACTGTGTAAGTCCAGGTAACAACATCACCTGTGGCAATGTACGGACCGGTTGGGTCATCCGCATCGAAACCGTTGGTTGATTTTTCAATGTCAATCATTGGGTCTTGCGGCAAGTAAACACCCGCATCGATTGTGGGATCAAACTCGCCGGAGTTCAGCATGATAACGCCCGTCTTTCCGGTACCATTTGCATTGCTGTCAAGCTCTTCGTCACCACCTACACCCTGCTCAGTGAAGACATAGCCAGCTGGCGCCATGAACTGGACAAAATACTCGCCTGGAGCCAGGTTAGTGAAACTGTACTCACCGTTGTTACCAGTGACAGTAGTCAGACCCGTTGGGTCCATGTTCATGTCGAGCAGCTCAACCGGCATACCCGGAACGCCGACTTCATCGTCACCCTGAATACCATTCTGATCTTCATCTATCCACAGGTAGTCTCCGAGACCCGCCGTGTAGTAACACCCGGCGTCGATGGTCAGATTGCTCTCGCCATCTCCAAGATTGATCGCATCAGTTTGCCCTGTAGTTGGGTTGGCGTTGCTGTCCAGAGCCGGATTACCACCTGCCATCATTGGGCTCAGCTGGCA
>QIGP01000136.1 GCA_003228965.1 Gammaproteobacteria bacterium | reverse complement strand
AGCTACGGCTATGTCCCGGCGGGCGATCAGCACAACTGCCCACACCACAGCGGCGATAAATTCCATCAACTCATGAATAATGCAGGCTAGGGATTTCCCTCGTACCCCATGTTGGACGCACAAAGATCACAAGTATACCAAGGTTACGAAAGTTAGTTATTCTTGCTAACTTCACTAATTTCTCTATACTTTGTGTATGGACCCAATTCTGAATCCTTATGCACCTGGCGCCGGCACCCCACCGCCAGAACTGGCCGGTCGTGACGAGATCCGTGAGCAGGCGCGTATTGCCACCGAACGAATCCGGCGAGGCCGACCGGCCAAGAGCATCTTGATGGTCGGATTACGCGGCGTGGGCAAGACCGTTCTACTCGATCAAATTTGCGATGACGCTGAATCCAGCGGCTTTTACACGGTGCGCATTGAGGCACCCGAGGGAAGGTCGTTGCCGGCACTTATCGCACCGCAACTGCGACTTGTCTTGCTCAAACTGAGCAGAGTCGACCGCGCAAAGGAACTCGCCGAAAGAGGACTGCGCGCTTTGGCTGGCTTCGCCGTAGCGCTCAAAGTGAAATATCACGATATTGAGGTCGGTCTCGATTTTGAACCAGAGCCGGGTCTCGCCGACAACGGGGATTTGGAACAGGATCTGCCGACGCTCCTGGAAGCCGTGGGCGCCGCCGCTCAAAGCGCAGGGGTTGCGGTGGTCATGTTTGTCGACGAAATGCAGTACGTGGAAGAAGAGCAACTCGCCATTCTGATCAGCGCGCTGCATCGTTGTGCACAACGTAAACTACCGATTACATTGATTGGCGCAGGCCTACCGCAGTTGCGCGGGCGTATGGGTAAAGCAAAGTCATACGCAGAGCGCTTGTTCGAATTCCCGAATGTTGGAGCCCTTGACGACACCGCAGCCGCGGAAGCCATCATAAAACCGGCTCAAGAAGAGAGCGTTGAGATTGACACTGACGCCGTTGCGGAAATTACTCGACAGACGCAAGGTTACCCCTATTTTTTGCAGGAATGGGGAAAGCACGCTTGGGATTGCGCTGAGGAGTCACCGATTACGCTAGCCGACGTTAACGACGCTTCAAACATCGCCATCGCGGCGCTTGACGAGAGTTTCTTTCG
Organism: Gammaproteobacteria bacterium; assembly: GCA_003228965.1. Taxonomy (GTDB): domain Bacteria; phylum Pseudomonadota; class Gammaproteobacteria; order Steroidobacterales; family SZUA-146; genus SZUA-146. The sequence goes on along the minus strand of QIGP01000136.1, from coordinate 9,908 downwards.
CGTTCGTTTTGATCGCCTTACACCGTCTGAAAAGAAATATCTTCGAGCCATGGCAGATCTTGGTCCAGGGCCTCATCGATCGGGCGATATCGCGGAGAGGCTTGAGCGAAACGTTCGAAGTGTTGCTCCTACAAGAAACAATTTAATCAAAAGCGGAATGATTTGGAGCCCCAATCATGGAGATACAGCATTCACTGTACCACTGTTTGATGAATTCATGAGACGAATCATGCCAGGCATTGAATGGGAAGATGGATAGTGCTAAGGAGGGGCAGAGCGACCAAACGAGATATCGCGAAAGAGAGCACTGCAATGTGTGCGGCATTGCGGCGCTCTTAAGCATTTGGTTTGACGAAGAACCCTAAGGTTGGCGGACAGAGTCAGCTTGACGGTAGCATTGCGCTCACAGGAACTGCAACCAATCCCTGGATGAAGCGCGCCTTACACAAGATGCGTAATTTCGATCCGTGTGAAGACGAAACCTAAATGAGTCTGAAGCCGAGGCCTGTGTTAACGGTGTCGCGGGCAACTTTAAACGCGGCGTTTAACGCATTCTCAACGACAATCAACCCCATCCCCTTAAACGACAACAAAACAATCTGCGCCGTGTTGCGCTTCATTCTAAGCAACAGTTTCGCCTGCCGTTGAGAAATCTTGCCCTGCAAGCGTAATTTCTCAATGGTTTTAACGCCCTCCGCAATACCGCGAAGTTCGGCAATAGCCACCTCTTTCAAATCAGGCCAGCTGTCCTCCAACACTACCTTGGCAGCCTTCACCATTTGTTTTAGCAACGCACTCTTATTAATGGCCATGATTAATTCTCCTATATATCGCCACGCTGTTTGGCAAGCTCAAGTCTCAACAGACTTGTCAGCGAAAGCGTAAAATCGTCCTTGATTAAAGTGACAACCTCAATATCGTTAATACCTTCTTTGTGAATTTCCTCCAACAGCCCTATGTTGTCAATGAGCTTGGCGACCGCCTGGCTTGAAATATCGTTGAGAGGCTGAGCATCGACGCGTAATTTCAAAGCGCCTGCATCGACTTTGACTTGTCGGTAGAAATTCCGATATTCATCGTAAGCGCTTGCAGGAGTACCAACCGTTTCTTCGAGTACAAGGAAAAATTCGGCGAACGAGCGCTGAAGTTTCATCAGGGCCTGGTCGGTATGCTCGTCGTAATTGGCAATCAGCTTGACCGCGCAGCCCTGCATAAGCGCCAACACGAGCACAACCCACAGCGCGGCTATAGATCGCGAGTACGATATCTGTGAGGGTAACGTTAGCTTGTGCATAGGCTGTGCTGCGTTGCCAGTGGAAACCCAGTGTAAACCATTTGGGATGGCAAGCTAATGTGCGCGATATTCGTCCCACCCACCCGTTCACAATGTGAACTCCAACAGGTCTTCAAACGCCGAAATCTCTACTAAACGTAGCAGCCTGGAATTTGATCCACTAAAAAACGCGCTTCCGGGACTGAGCGCTTCTAAGCTTTAGGCTGATTGCCTCGACTGTTTGTCCAACCGTTTCAGCCACACATCGAGACCCTGGGCATTGAGCGTCAAATCGCCGTTAAGAATACTGTTTTTCGCGTCCCGGTCACCATCGTAACCATGTTCGTCAAGACGCGCGTACACGTAGTCACTAAGCTTCTCGTGAATGCGAGATACGCGGTTGTCCTGATCGACACATTCTTTGCAAATTTCGACATACTGATCGAGCCCGCTGTGTAAGTCTTCGGCGAGCCTGGGTAAATCGGTGACGCGGCTGTAGTGAGTGAGGTAGGCGCTAGTGGGCGAGTAGCTCATAATTCGATCGATTGATGTGTGAGCAGCGTCCGGGTCGAAGTGTACCGGCGTTGTCGTTGGAATAATAAAGGCGCCATCACCTGTATCAGTTTCACGATAAGATACTCCGAACGTATCGCCTGTAAAGACCAGGCGCGCTGACTGGTCGACCATGCAGTAGTGATGCAGGGCGTGGCCCGGCGTGTGAATAAGCTCGAACTCACGAGATCCTACTTTCACACGCATGCCATCGCTCACCTCGACAATGCGGTTCTTGTCTATCGGAACAATCTCTCCGTATACCGAGTGGTAAAGCTCCGCACCGTATACGGCGATCGTGCCGGCAATGAGTTTTGACGGCTCGTTCATGTGCGTCGCACCTCGAGGGTGAATGTAGGCCGTTGCATTGGGAAGGTGTTGCATCAGTTCGCCCGCCCCACCGGCATGGTCAAGATGGATGTGAGTAAGAAACACGGCCTTAACGTCTGATACTTGCAAACCTACGTCATGCAAGGAAGCAAGCAAGTTGGGAACGGACAGTGTTGTGCCGGTGTCAACATAAGCCGCGCTGCCGTTATCCACAATCAAGTGACTGGCGTCCATTAGAGGGCGCATGTATTCAGTATCGATAGCATAAATGCCTTCGCCAACCTGAGTGTATTTGGGCATTACCGTATTTTCACTGGACATAAATTTTCCGTTAGACGTTGGACTGGAACTTACCGGTGCTTAATCAAAGCGGCTACTAGTGTACCGCCGGCCCGCTTCTGCGGCTACGCCAATTAAACATGCAAGCTCAGCCCAATTTAACGTTACCGGGGTTTACCGCCCATGTTGTCCCCGTTTCGTCCGTGGTATTGTGTTATGTCTGCTTTCTCGAGATCATGTCCATGTCCAGGCTTGTAAAAATTGCTGTTGTACTTGCGCTGCTTATTTTCATTATCGCACCCGGCGTTACCGGCTTCCTGGTGGAATCGTCCATCGAAAAAGCCGAAACCGGCTACGGTCAGTTCATTAATAGTGGGCCGTTTGAACTAATCGACGACAGCTTCGACCGCGGCTGGTTCAGCAGCGATCAAACCGTTGAGCTCAAGTTAACCGAGCCGGATATAGCCGCCGTATTGCACGCCATTGGGGGACACACGGACAGCTCCCAACTGCCAAGCTTGCTGGTAGACACCACGGCGACGCATGGTGTCATCCCCCTGGTCAGCCCTGCACACGGCGGCCTTCGTCCGGCCATTGCCCAAACTGAGAGCACGTTGTCGCTGAAATACAGCGACGGTACTTTGGTGTCTCTTCCTGTCAAAATATATTCGTCGCTTGGAACTGGCCAGTGGGCGCGTGTTGTCGCCGACCCCATTGTAAATCCCGACCTTGGTCCTGACGTTCAAATTAAATGGGACGGAGCCGACATCTCCGCCAACTTCGGCGACACTACCCGTTACGAGGGATCAATCGGCACGCTCAATCTGACCCGCAATGGGTCCCGCATCGAAACCACACCGTTGTCGATTGAAGGTAGCTTCAAGAAAACCCGATTCGCGTTTGGTGAAAGCGAATCTTCTATGACACTTGAAAAACTGGTGCTTGCGCAACCAGCTTCGATGGGCCACGACCCTGTCACTGTAAACAACATTAAGGGTAGTGGCGGGCTGGGCGTCGAAGGCAGTCGTGCCATTGCCACCTCACGTTTAAGCGTAGGGTCTGTCAACAACGCTCCGGTTGATATCGAAGGAATTGAACTAGACGCTAACTACGACATTGATGCCGACGCGTTTTCCGACTTTATTTTGGAATCGCGCAAACTACAGGCCGACAACGGAGGCGACACCGTAGACACCGACGCCATGATGGCCGCAATGAGTCGAATGCTAGAGAAAGGTGGCCGTTTCAACCTGAGTAAATTCGACGTCCAAATAGGTGACGGAACGCTGAGCATGGACCTGGATGTTAAGCTTCCTGAAGGCAGTAATTCGCTTCAGGCCGCTATGGCCAATGGTGAGGCCAGCGGCAATGTAGTCATTCCGGAAACTGTGGTTGAAGCTTTGAGCGCCGTTTCGCCCGAACTGGCAAGTGGCCTGACCATGGCGGCCATGATGGGATTTGTACAACAGCGCGATGGCGCTTATGAGGCTAAAGTGAGCTACAAGAACGGCATACTTTTACTCAACGATTTACCGGTACCGTTGCCGTTCTGATTCGGAACAAACAAAAGCCAATCGTACAAATACCCGTCTTAGTGCGGTTTCTTTGGTCTTGTTTTCAGCCATAGTCATTCTCCCCGAGGTAGTTTTTGTTTAAGCAAGAATCATGCTTGCATAGGGTCTGATAAAACTAGAAAAAAGGCCGAGCCCTTACGGACTCGACCTTTTTCCTAACTAATCTACGAACGAACAGTATCGTCGAGACAGCCATTCTTATTGAGGCGTTACCTCTTCGGCTTGTGGGCCTTTTTGACCCTGAGTAACCTTCATGGTGACTTGTTGGCCTTCGGTAAGTGAGCGACGACCGTCGCCGTTGATTGCGCTGAAGTGTACGAATACATCTTTGCCGCCTTCACGCTCGATAAAACCAAAACCTTTCTCGTCATTGAACCACTTAACGGTTCCCGTAATTAAATCTGACATACTATCCTCTTAAAATACTATCAGCCGGCTCGCGCCAACTTACTATTAACAAACACTGGCGAAACCGAGTTTACAATAACCCACTGCCTTTCCAGCGATGCCAGTGTACCTTTTTCCATCGCTGGTGTAACGAAAAATCCAGTGTTTATGGGCTATCTATACGATTTTGTCGACAGAGTGTGATTTCTGTACCGTTTTTTTAAGGTTACTTCGGGGATTCCCCGAGCTTTAAGCGGTATGTATTCGCTTAAAATGGACTCGGTCCAGACAAGAAACATGGTTAAACGATAACTGTAGCGGCTTCAAGGCACCACTAATAACCCGGGGATTTGCAGATTGAGATTTACGGGTTTTTAGAGGTGCCCTGAAGCCTGCTCCCGCGATTTGACCGACCGGTAGACAAGCTGTTTGGGAGCTAGAAAAGTCTCAAGCCGATTTTTTAAGGTGTACCAACAACAACGACAATGCCGCCGGAGTCATGCCGGCAATGCGCCCTGCCTGACCCAGCGTTTCAGGTAACACCTGTTTTAGTTTTTGCCTGGCTTCATTCGACAACCCGTTCACGTGATCGTAGTTCACCGACCCCGGAATTTTTAAGCATTCATTCTTGCGGTGCCGCGCAATTTCGGTTTGTTGTCGCACGATGTAACCCGCGTAGCGCGCCTGAATCTCGATTTGCTCGGCAACCTGAGGATCGCTGACAGGTTCACCAACGCTTTTAATAGACGTCACTCTCTCGTAATTCATTTCAGGTCGTTTGAGTAGCTCAAGCGCCTTGGCTTCGCGACCCATCCCGCCGTCGAAAAACCGGGTTTTTTGCTCTTCGCTAAGGGCGTGCGGATGTACTGTGAGCGCTGCAAGGCGAGCTGTCTCACGCTCGATCGCATCGCGTTTGATACTGAACGCCTGCCAGCGAGCATCGTCAACCAGTCCAAGTTCACGACCAATCGAGGTTAACCGAAGATCGGCGTTGTCTTCGCGTAGAATCAAACGGTATTCGGCGCGAGACGTGAACATGCGATACGGCTCTTGTGTGCCTTGAGTCACCAGGTCATCAACCAACACCCCAAGGTACGCTTCGTCACGCCGTGGATACCAGGGGTCTTTGTCGGCAACGCGAAGAGCCGCGTTTATGCCCGCAAGCAAACCCTGCGCAGCCGCCTCTTCGTAGCCAGTGGTTCCGTTAATTTGACCGGCAAAAAACAACCCGCTGATGTACTTGGTTTCAAGCGAGTGATGCAAACCGCGAGGGTCAAAAAAGTCGTACTCGATGGCGTAACCCGGGCGCGTAATGTGCGCGTGTTCAAAGCCCACAATGGTATGAACGAACTCAAGCTGAGCGGAGTAAGGCAGACTGGTGGATATGCCGTTGGGGTAGTATTCGTTGACCGTAAGGCCTTCAGGCTCTACAAAAATCTGGTGCGAGGTACGTTCGCTAAAACGCATGATTTTATCTTCGACCGAAGGACAATACCGAGGGCCTACGCCGTCGATGGCGCCGCTGTACATAGGCGAATCGGGAATGGACGCTCGAATAATGTCGTGAGTGCGTTCGTTCGTTGCAGTGAGGTAACAGGGCACCTGACGAGGATGGTCGTCAACGCTGCCAACAAATGAAAACACCGGAAGCGGTGTGTCGCCAGGTTGTGGCGTCATTTTGGAAAAATCGATAGAACGACCATCGATTCTGGGAGGCGTTCCCGTTTTGAGTCGCTCCACATTGAACGGCAGCTCTCGCAAACGAGCCGCAAGGCTGATAGACGCAGGATCCCCGGCGCGACCTCCGGAAAAGTTACTGCGACCGATGTGAATTTTGCCGCCAAGGAACGTGCCCACAGTAAGCACAACAGCGCTCGCTACAAACTCAAGCCCCATTTGTGTTACTACGCCACGCACGCGGTCGTTCTCAATCAGTAAATCGTCAACACTTTGCTGAAATATTGTCAGGTTCGACGTGTTTTCGAGTGTTTGTCGGATGGCTTGTCGGTAAAGCGCACGGTCGGCCTGAGCACGCGTCGCGCGAACAGCCGGGCCTTTACTCGCGTTGAGCATGCGAAACTGAATACCGGCAAGGTCAGCCGCTTTGGCCATGGCACCCCCCAGAGCGTCAATTTCTTTGGTGAGGTGACCTTTGCCGATACCGCCAATGGCCGGGTTACAGCTCATCTGACCCAGCGTTTCGATGTTTTGCGTGAGCAATAGTGTACGCGCACCCATGCGCGCCGCCGCCAAACTGGCTTCGGTACCGGCGTGGCCGCCTCCGACCACAATTACATCAAACGCATGAATCATTCTGTTTACCTTAATTATTGCCTGGCGCTGTAGGGCACCTGTATATCCTACCCTTTACGCCGCACTTTCGTAGCTCGGCCCTGTTCGGCAAATACGCTGAACCTCTGTAATTGCAATCGACCCGTAAGGTGTCTGCCCTGAACCTCGGCGCGGTAGTGTAAAAAATTGGTGGAAAAATCGCCAGTCCGGAAGCCATTATAAGACTCCAACCAGGACATACCAATCGCGCTGTAGTGTAAACTTAGGCCGTTTTTATCAATTGAAGCCCCTATATGCACCCTTTGAGCCACTATCGCTCGGCACCCTATCGCGCGGTTTTCGCCGTATCAGCCCTGTTTTTATTGGCCACCGGTTGCCAAGAACCCGCGGCCGACCCGACAACACATCTTGAATTGACAGAGTGCCGCATCGAGGGATTTGGTGGATTTAGTAGAACCAAAGCACTGTGCGCGGAGCTTGAGGTACCCCTGAATCCGGCGAAACCCGAAGGCAAAACCATCACACTGTTTGTCGCCAAAGTTCCTGCCCTTGCCCGCACCGCCGAAGCAAGCGCGTTCACCTTTATTGCAGGTGGCCCCGGTCAAAGTTCTACCGAGGGCTACGTAAGCCTGCGCGGCGCCTTTGAACGCGTACGCCGTGAGCGCGACATTATTCTGGTGGACCAGCGCGGTACCGGTCGCTCCAACCGGCAAAGTTGCGACAACGAAGACGTGGACGAGGACGAGGTTGATCCTAATTCTTTCCAACCAGAAGTCGTACGCAAAGTTGCTCAACAGTGCCTGACCAAACTTGGCGATGATGTAAAGTTCTACACCACCAGCGCAGCCGTCAACGACCTCGACAAAGTGCGCGAGGCGTTTGGCTACGAGCAACTTGATATTTACGGCGTGTCCTACGGCACCCGGGTAGCGCAACACTATTTAAGGCGCTACCCGCAACACACGCGCACCGTCGTACTCGACGGCGTTGTTCCTGTAGATATACCATTAGGACCTGGCATTGCAACCGACGCTCAACGCGCACTGGATATGATTTTTAACCGCTGCGTCAACCAGAGCGATTGTCACCTGGCGTTTGGCGATGTTTCATCCAAGTTTTCCAGGCTGCTTGAACAAACGCGTGCTGACGGACTCGAGCTTGAAATTGTCGATCCCATTAACGGTGAGAAAATTGCCACCACATTTGGCTATGGCGAACTACTAATGGCCGTACGACTCATGAGTTACTCGCCAGAAACTGCGGCCCTTCTTCCTCTAATGATCGATGAAGCCGACAAAGGCAACTACCAGCCACTAGCTTCGCAAGCGCTACTCAACATGGAAAACCTGTCGGAATCACTGGCAAACGGTATGCACAATAGCGTTGTGTGTGCTGAAGATGTTCCATTTTACGACGTCGACAACATCGACAGTGAGCTTCTCAAGGCGGCCTATATGGGCGATCTCGCCTACAAAGGGCTGGTTGAAACCTGCAAGGTCTGGCCGCAAGGGCCCATCGACGATGATTTTACCCAGCCGTTTGCAAGCGAAGTCCCGGTGCTCGTTTTGTCCGGCGAGGTTGACCCGGTTACCCCGCCTGTTAACGGCACACGGGCGGCCAACTACTTGCAGAACGCACGAGCCATTACTCTGCCCGGTCAAGGCCATGGCCAAATTCAGGTTGGCTGCATGCCACGGCTGCTGGCCGATTTTGTGCGCACCGCAGACCACACCGGGCTGGAAGTCAAGTGCCTTGACGTACAGCGCCCGGCTCCTTTTTTCGTCAGCCCTTCAGGACCTAAACCGTGATTGTTGCCAAACAGTTAAAAAAATCCTTTGGCACAGTAGATGCCGTCAAAGACGTTAGTTTCAGCGCGGGCGACGGTGTTATCACAGGCTTGCTTGGTCCCAACGGCGCCGGGAAATCGACCACTTTGCGCATGTTGTACACCATATTAAAGCCTGACGCCGGAACAGCGTTGATCGACTCAATCGACGTAACTACCCATCCGCTGGACGCGCGCCATCGCATGGGCGTGTTTACCCATAACCCTGGCATATACCCGAATTTGAGCGCGCGTGAAAACATTAGCTACTTTGGCAAACTCTACGGTCTGAGTACCGACGTGATTAAACGTCGCATTGAAGAACTGGCCGAGTTATTGGAAATGAACGACATCATGGAGCGTCGCGCCAAAGGATTTTCTCAAGGACAACGCACCAAGGTAGCGCTGGCTCGAGCCCTCATACACGAGCCGCAAAACATTCTGCTCGACGAACCCACCAACGGTCTCGACGTCATGGCCACCCGCTCGCTACGCCGAATTGTTAACACGCTTAAAGACCAGGGAAAATGCGTTTTGTTTTCCAGTCACGTCATGCAGGAAGTCGGTGCCCTTTGCGACCACGCCGTTATTATTGCAAGCGGCACCATCGCCGCTGAAGGCAGCATCGATCAACTTCGGGAGCAGTCAGGTTGCGATTCACTGGAAGACGCGTTCATTCAGCTGATTGGTAGTGAGCGAGGGCTGGCTTAGGTAGACAGGCCAACCTTTGAGACCCCGATCTCACCTTTTCCAAAGCCGACTTGGGATGCTCACATCCCAGATAACTTGTGAAGGTACCTGTTGGTCGCCATGCTCGGAATATTTCCAAACGATGACCCCAAACAATCGTTAATACTCAAACGCTTCTTCATGGCGTTATTGTGTTACCAGACACACCACTCGCAGGTGCGATGCGCTGTGCTGAACGAATTCGCAAAGTGACCGAAGAAGCCTCTTTCGATGAAATCTTTCGAGTCACGCTTTCGGCCGGAGTCAGTCAGTACGTGCCCGGCGAAACTATAGAAGAAACTCTACGCCGGTCGGACACTGCGCTTTACGAAGCCAAACATTTGGGACACAACCGGATCGCCGCAGACAAGCAGTTTCAGGAGGTCGAAATTGAGGATGAAGTCAGCGACGCCACAGTGACCAATATTGTCATCGGGCCGTTTGGATCACACCGAAACCAGACAGCTGCGGGCGCGCAGTATCCTGTTACTTCCCTATACAAAAACTTGAGAAAATATGTCCCAGCAAATCATCGCTGGTGACTCTACCTGTAATTTCACCAAGATCAGCTTGTGCCAGCCGCAGCTCCTCAGCCATGATTTCTCCGGCCTTGTGCTCAAACAGGGCTTCTTTGCCAATCATCATGTGAGCAAATGCCCGCTCAATT
>QIGP01000135.1 GCA_003228965.1 Gammaproteobacteria bacterium | reverse complement strand
GTTTCATTAACCTGGCCGTCATCATTTACGTCGCCAAGAAGAGCAAGCGCTAACGGAGGTACTACGAGTGCTAACACAAGAGCAGTTTTAACAAGATGTCGCGAACCCTGTAAATGCACCACTGGAGTACGAGGTTTACGGTGTACAAGGGCTTTTCGTGTCATGGCAGTGGATCGAAATTAGTGAGCGGCGCGACCAGGTTAATCACGTAGGCTTCCCCTCGCCGAATGGCGAAGTTGGTGCCCTCTGGTGCTCCGCCAGCACCAAAGTAAACCGATTCGTAAGTACTGGTTTGAGGGTTAATGCGTTGGAGCAACGTGGCATTACCGTTGCCGAAGCGCTCAAGCAAATCGAATGCGGTCTCGTTCAGGGGCACACATTGCAATCCGAAAATATTACTGCCCGCGTTCAAGTTGATGCCACCACAATTTACCTGGCCGACATAAGGAAGGCTGGTCGGCGCATCAAATCGCGCAAGTGCACCTTGACCTGCTACCAAAAGTACATCGTCGCCTTGTGGCACTGTGCCATTCCACGTGGTGATACGAATTTGATTATCGGCTCCGATCACCTGCACCTCGTCGGCGGCCGGGTCTTGTGAATTTAAATTGGTCAGCAAGTCGAACGTACTGTAACCAGGTGCTGTAGGAATTGGTGTGTATACCAATTGAGCGCCTACAACGTAGCTGACAACCATGTTGACGGGCTGCGATCGGATATCAAGTGGATTGGAGTTTTGAGCTAACTCCAACGCATTGCTAAAGCCGTCACCATCGGGGTCACCGTCTGCGCCCTGGTTCGCGTCAATGTCACCATTGTCGAGAGCATCCAACCCATTCGAAAACTCGAAACCGTCCGGTAGCCCGTCGCCGTCCGTATCCGGATTGTTCGGATCGGTTCCCAAAATAAACTCGTCAATGTTCTTAACGCCGTCGCTATCAGGGTCGCCATTGGGTCCGTTGTTTATATTGACGCTACCATTGTCCAAAGGATCAAGACCATTGGACACTTCAAATCCATCGTTCAAACCATCACCATCGCTGTCCGAACTGGTAGGGTCAGTCATCAAAGAAAATTCTACGCCGTCATCCAGTCCGTCTTGATCGGTGTCGGCAACCGTAGGATTAGTGCCGAGTGATTGTTCCGCCAGATTATTCAGCTGATCACCGTCCGGATCGCCCATGCCCCCCTGATTAAAGTCGAGCGTGCCATCGTCCAGCGGATCCAGGCCGCCATTAACTTCGAATGAGTCGTTTAGCAAGTCGCCATCCGTATCAGCGTTGTTGATGTCGGTGCCTGCATTGGCTTCTTGTAAATTGCTCAAGCCGTCGCCATCGGCGTCGTCGGCATTAGCGAAATCAAGCTGCACAGACGTTGAAAACGCACGACCGACTAACGGAAAGGTGTCGCCGTCGTATAGCTGTACGACCGAAAGATTAATGGTGCTTATGGCACCCGGTGCACCTACCGCCTGGAAATTGACCCGGGCGACGGAAAGCGTACCCGAAGGTGATAGCGCTGATGCTTGTGCGCCCACGAGAGTGACGGTGCCTGAAGCAAAACTGGCCGGATTGGTCACAGGCGCTGCGGCAAAAGCCGGCGTCAACCCACCGTCGACGGAGGCGACGGTAACCACTGCCGGGTCGAACTGGATATCCATGACGTAAGAACCTGGAACATCGGAGCCAGTTTCCATGGTCAGCTCAAGGGTAAACATTGAGCCACTCTCCGGGTTGCCAGATGGCGGACTTAGAAAGGCATCCAACGCGCATGCGTTGTGGGCGCATACCATGAGCGCCAAAAGCGTTGCTTGTCGTAGTGGTCGGAAAAACACTCTCGCAGTTACCCCCTGGTACTTCCTGTTGATCTTAAGTTTTGACCAACTGAAGTAGAACTAATATTCAATCCAATCACCGAAATAGTATGGCTCGGTGTTGGTCTACTTTCGTAACGATATGTGCTCGTGCCAATCTATGCTCTTTTTGTCACGCACGTGCACTTACCATTATTTTCCAGCTTGTACCGTCTTCGCGCCTACGGCCTATAGCTCTATAGCCCCTCTACCCGGAAGTTTCAAACGAACTGCAGGCGTTGGGTAGACCGCTTGGTCCAGGCGCTGATAAGAAGTAATTTGAAAAGACAATGATGTCGAGAAAGTTAGTGACGTTGTCACCGTTGTTATCCGTATTCAATGGGCCTGAGGTGAGAAAATTATCTCTATACTGAATATAGTCGATAAAGTTTACCGCGCAGTTGTTGTCAACGTCGGGGTCGCAGGCATTACCAATTGAATCGTTGTCTGTATCCAGTTGTGTCGCATTGGCAACCGTCAGGCAGTTGTCCATGCTGTCGGCAATTCCGTCAGAATCTCCATCTAAAATGACACCCACGTTCACGGTTAGATTGGCCCGATTGTGGGTAATTTCTGACGGTACTGTCGAGCCATCGGCTAACACGGACTCAATAATGTCTACCGAAGTGGCACCAGCTGCCAAGGCCGTTATCTCGACATAGACCACGGCTCCTGAACCCGTAACAGGGGCTGCACTACCGGTAGTACCTGTCATGACCAGAGTATTTCCGCTGGCTGGGTCTTCTGTTGCCACGGCATTCACAGCATTGCGGCCCGATTCAATTAATAGCCACGGCGGATCTTCACAGCTACCACTACCACGAACCGTCGTACACAATGGGTCAGTACCTAAAGGAGAGAACGGGGTTACTTGATCGGTAAAGCCGGAATTTGGATCGCTCACTGCAACCAGTGCAGGGTTTGTCGCCAGACTGACCTGAAAGGCCGATAAACCAGGCGACGAAACACCGGACACTTCAATCGCCACGCGCGTTGTTTCACCCACTTCCAGGTTGACAATAGAAGGCACAAAATCCAGGCTTACCTGGGCGGCACTCGACGCCGTGCAGAAGATCGCCGCTAACAACAAGAAAGCATGCAAATACGAGGTTGGTGCAAATCGCGTGATGTTCATTTTCATACGGACTGAACTTCGACCTTGGGAAGTGACTCGGCGAATATGCGATCATCTATTTCGACGCTGCATAATCCAAGGCCGATAATGACACTATTGGTGGGCCGGTTGCAATTTGGGCTTAACTAAGGGTTATTCTTATTTAGTTGATCAATTGATATTTGTCTGGGAGCAATATCTGTTGAGATGCGTGAAATGAACCCTCATCCCCGCCTTTGATTTTCACCTCGGCATCCAGGCCACCGAACGCTTCGGGCGCGATACAGACCCGGATCGCGATGGCGTCGCTCATGCTGTACGGCCCGTTCGCGCCTGGCACCGTGAGTCAGTGTCCTGTCTTGGGCGTAAGCTCTTCTTTAGCCGCCCCGCTCCGGCCAGGTACGGGCACTCTGACCGTATGCCGCTTGGGCTCGTACGCGTAGCGTGATGCCAGACTCATTAACGCCTGTTGATTAACAGACATTCTTGAAAAAGTTTTATCAAGCCTGGCATTCAGTTGTTCTGTGACAATTTCTCGCTTCATTTCCTGAACGATCTGATCACGGACTTCGCGAAGTGGTCGAGGCACATTATTTTGTTCAGCCAGAAAATGATAAATGGCATACACATTTCCCAAGCTTCTAACGCCACTAAACTCTTGCTTCGACGACAACAAACTAACGACGGAACGTAATTCACCTGAGGCAGAGGTCCTGGAGAGCCATCCTAACTGGGTGACATTCTGGATAGGTAAGTCACTTGCTCCAGATTCGCTTGCCCTACTATTTTGCAGCCAGTCATCAGCCATTTCTCGTGTATCAAACGTATATTGTTCAAGCTGAACAAGACGAGTTTTCCATCGCCCTTTGTCGCGTTCGTAGCGATCGAGCAGCGCCTGCTCGCCAATACTTACCTTTGATGCGAATGTATCGAGCGATTTAGTCTGCACCGAAGTGACACTTGCTTTGGTGGACGGCGAAAATGGCTCTGAGTCTGACCCAGCCTGCAGTGACGCTCTTTGCAAGCTCTCATCGAGAGCCAACAGTTTTTTCCGCGCGAACTGTTCGTACAGCGATTCTACGCTGAAGGTACTCGAAGCACGCAGCTCCTGAGAGTAACGAGTGAGATACTGTTCAAATTCATCAACTGTTACCACCACTTCGCTGTCAAGGACGGCGAGTATTTCCGGCTGCATTTTCGGGGTGTCATTGTCGACTTTGCCACAAGAAGCTACCAGGCCAAGTACGATCAACAGCAGGCCTGTACAGGGCAGTGACTGTTTTACCCGACTCCAACTCAAGTTCCACACTACGATATTCTTAACCTCCCTCATTTCACGTTGCTAATGCGAATGGTCGACAAATAGACGGCTTTATACGTCTCGGTTTCTGTTTATAGTCTGAATTCTACGGTCGCACCTGTCTACTTTAATCCATGCGAAGGTATTAGAAGCAAATTGTTCCCATCAAGATATAGACTTCGGCGATAAATTCCGTACATGGGTCTTGGAACTTGTCGTATATGTCCGCTAACCAGACTCTGACTAATGACAACTGAAGATCTAGTCTAAGGCTTTGTATTACATCGCATGTCACCATACCAAGGGATTAAACATAACCTTATTGCGCGCGCTTGAATTGTCGATACAGCTGTGTCCATACTGCAAATGTGCAAATTGCTAAACAATAAGTCAAATAACATCCATTCAAATAAAATTGATCATGTGTATAACGGCCAAATAAGTGAGTAGTTTCATACTCACTACATCAAATTCTCGTGTTGGCCAATTCCACATGAATGGATTATCACACTAGTTTAACGGGGGAATTCGCGTTATGAAACGCATTTTTATGCTAAATACCAAAGCCCTTTTGGCAGCCTTTATAGTCGCCTATGCGGGTGTTAGTCATGCTGGCCCAATCGACATTTTCGAATTTTCTGTCTACATGAACTCGACGGAAACGGGGGCGAGTTCGCTACGAGACACATCAATCGGATTAGGCCCCAACACATTTACACCCGGCCTCGATATCAGCTTTTCTAACAATCTGAATGCCGACAATGTAGGCACCATGACCTGGTCGATGACCAATTCAACCGGCATGGACCTTACTAACGTTAGCCTGTTTGGTTTTCTTGACGCCGACCTGGACGAAACGATCAATACCTTCTTTAACGAGAGCGGATTTACTTCCGATCTGGTACTTGGAGGTGGCGCAGGAGATGGCCTCGCCGACTCTTTTGAGATCGACGAGCCAGGTTTCTTGTTCGGCGACATCATTGCTAACTTGCTGCTCGGATCACTTGATTCGTCAAACAGTGTGCCTGGAGGCCTTGAGGACGACGTAAGCATGGCGCTTGGGTTCGACATTGGCTCTTTGTTAGCGGGTCAATCAATCATAGCCACGTTCGACATTAGCCTCTCGAACAACAATGGACTCGGTCAAATTGATCCTAATTCCGGATCGACCTTTTGGTACAACGGCATGGTTGAAGTAATGGACCCCAATCCAATGTCCGTTTCGGAGCCTTTGACGCTCAGCTTACTCCTGGTTGGTGTCCTAGCGCTTGTTGTCACGAGAAGGTTACGCAAATTAAGTTTTTCGCCCTTAGCGGCGGTCGCTCTTGCCCTGACAGGTAGCACCGCCATGTCTGCCCAAGCCGCAGACGCCGTTAAAGGTGGCGGGACAATATTTGTTGACGAAAACCCTCCAGAGTGCTTTTGCTTCAATAGCCCGAAGGGCGATTCGAGAGAATACGACAGTTTCCAGAATTTTCCCGGGAATTTTGTTTTTTGCGAAGCAACTGATGACCGACCCAGTGAAGATAGCAATGGCAATGGCGTCCTTGACCCGGGTGAAGACCTGAACGGAAACAATCAAATCGACGTTGATACCGGAATTTTCTCGGTAAGCCTACAGCCTGGAACCATCAATATGGAGTTGTTTACCTTCTTTACACCAGGCTCCCCCTTTGTGTTTATCGAATTGCAGACCGAGGAGTTTAATAGCCCGGCCTCCACCGTTCTTCAAGTCATAGACGGTGCCGGAAATACCTGCATGCCGGCAATTCAGCTAGGTCCGTTTACCCCTGGCGGCGGCAGCAACACCTTTCCGCCCATCGGAATTAACATTCCTATTCCGGTTCCAACAAATCCCGGGGGCGTTCCGCCACTGACTTTTCAGTGCGAGGACTTTCCTCCGTTTGATCTAGACCTGATTACGCCAGACGCTTTTGACGGTAACCCTGTGGTGCCGATCAACTCTAACCCGGCGGTTCTGCCTGTACATGATTTTGGAGGCAACGGGCTTCGCTTGCTCTGCTGTCAGTTTAGCGACCTGGATGGCATTACCTCTGCACCTTTCTGTGGACCTGTCAATATAGACCCCACCGCAGGTATCGAGGCCCCGACATTTCTCACCGGTCGACCCAAGCCTGCCAAGATTGACTTGTTGTGGGTTGGCGTTGACATGGCGGAGGAATATATCGTTTCACGCGCAGAAACCGGCGGAACTGCTGTGCCAATAGCTACCCTTGACGGCACACTATATGTTGACTTCGATGTTGAACCCGCCGTTATGTATACCTATTCGGTGCAAGCGGTGGCAGGCAATGCGATATCGCTCCCCTCGAAAGTTTTCGAAGTGTTCATTCCGGCTGTTCGAAAAGGCGATAAACGAATCAATAAATAGTACATTACTATTTGAAGATCGAAATCATGGGGAGCACCTGAACAGTGCTCCCCTCTTTATTTGTGGGGCGCTTTCAGTGCAACCCGTTTAACCTGGACATAGAGAGGAATGGTGCATTGAAATCCCACCAGGACAGTTTTTTAAATTAGAGCCCGACTACGTTGCTTTAGCCACAACCTCCGCCAACGCCTCGGCGTGTTGCAGCACTTCACTCTCGGAATTTCCTTCTACCATCACCCGAACAACAGGCTCGGTCCCGGAAGGTCGCAACACGACCCGACCTCGATCACCCAGTTCAGCTTCGGTGGCCAGCACCGCTTTGTTAATAATTTTGTTATCACTTATATCCACGCGCGATTCCATACGCACGTTGATCATTTTTTGTGGCAAGCGAGCCATGCCCGAAACCAACTGCTCAACCGTCTTGCCAGAATCTACAATCGCCTCGAGCATTTGGAGGGCCGCAATTATTCCGTCACCCGTAGACGTTTTATCGAGAGTAATAATATGTCCTGAGGTTTCACCACCTATGACGCCACCCTTTTCGGCCAGCGTACTTAGCACATGGCGATCACCCACATTCGCGCGCAGGAACTCAATGCCTTCACGTTGCATCGCTTGTTCAAGACCAAGGTTACTCATGATTGTGCCTACAACCGGGCCTTTGAGCTCACCTTTTTGCTTACGCGCCATGGCCAGGGCGTAAACGATTTGATCGCCGTCAATAAGCTGACCCTTGCTGTCCACCAGCGACAAACGATCTCCGTCGCCATCGAAAGCAATACCGAGATCTGCCCCCAGTGCCGTCACGGTGCTTTGCAGCGCCTGTGGACTGGTCGATCCAAATCCGTCGTTAATGTTTGTTCCGTTTGGCGAACAACCAATGGTGACAATATCGGCGCCTAAATCTGAAAATACTTTGGGCGCAATTTTGTACGTTGCACCGTTCGAGCCGTCAATCACAATACGCATGCCCGACAGACTCATAGACTCGCTGACGGACTGCTTACAAAAGGTCATGTAACGGTCAACCGCGTCATAGCGCCGCTCCGCCCGACCGAGCTTTTTCGATTCCCGGGTTATAGGCTGCTCGTCGACCAACTCTTCGATGCGCGATTGATCTTCGTCAGAAAGCTTGGACCCCTTGCGGTCAAAAAACTTGATGCCGTTGTCCATGTAGAGATTGTGTGAAGCACTGATTACTACACCAAGGTCCGCACCCAACACTCGAGTAAGATAGGCAATTCCGGGAGTCGGCATAACCTGCAGCAGCTTGACGTTTACACCCGCAGCAACAAAACCCGCCTCAAGCGCGGACTCGAACATATAGCCTGAAATTCTTGGATCCTTACCGACTACTACGCTGCCACCTTCGGGCACCATCACGCGCCCGGCAGCACTCGCCAGGCGAACCGCAAAATTAACGGTCATTGGTCGCTCGCCTACCGGTCCACGCACTCCATCGGTACCAAAATACTTGCCCATTTTCATTCCCTCGCTGGCGTCCATCCAGACGCATAAGCCTGCATTGTCGTTAGCCGATCAATGCCGTTTTTTTGTTTAATTTTTGTACAATCTAACCGTTATTATACGCAACATCGCGAACAGCACATGTGATGCGTACCGCATCGACCGTTTGTGCGACGTCGTGTACCCGGACGATAGCTGCCCCCATCCAGGCCGCCAGAGCTGCCAACGCCAACGAACCCGACAGCCGTTCGTTAACCTCACGGCCAAGCACCGCCCCCAACATGGATTTGCGTGAAACACCGACCAATACGGGTTGCGAGCTTGTGAACGCAGGCAATGCCTTGAACAACTCCAGGTTATGCTCGAGTGTTTTGCCGAAGCCGAAACCCGGATCGATGGCAATCTGCTCTTTGGCAATTCCCGCAAGCGTACACGCACAAACACGTTCGGCAAGATAGGCAGCAACTTCGTCGACCACGTTTGAGTAAGCTGGATTGTGCTGCATGTTGCTGGAGGTGCCTAATCGGTGCATCACACACACCGGCACTCTGGCAAAAGCCGCGGCCTTTAACGCGCCCTCGGCCTCAAGACCGTTTACGTCGTTAATCATGGATGCACCGGCATCTGTGGCGGCAGTCATGACATCGGGCTTGGTCGTATCAATAGACACAGGTACGTCAAAACGACTTCTAATGGCCTCGATCACCGGCACCACCCGCGCCCACTCTTCGTCCAAACTGACAACGTCGGCACCGGGCCTTGTCGACTCTCCGCCCACGTCAATCATGTCCGCACCTGCCGCAATCATCGCCGCGACTTCGTCGACTGTCGCATCCAGCGTATCGAAACGACCGCCATCGGAAAACGAATCGGGTGTGACATTGAGAATCCCCATCACAAGGGGCAGCTGCTGCGGATTATTAGGGAGCGACCACTTCATTCGTGCACACCTGTGAAAATCAACGATCGTGTATTGATCGACGCTCTAAAAAAACTCAGCAACGCCGACAACAGAAACATATAAAAGCCATACTGTAGATCACTGCTGTCCCATAAACGTATGGCACAGCAGTGACTGTAGATACAAAAACAGGCGAGCGCGTTTCCGCATTCGCCTGTTTATAGTTCAAACCCGATGACTAGCTTTGACCGGCAGGTCCTCCGATTGGGGCACTGTCGCCCTCGTCGTCGGCTTTTCGGTCTGGGCTCATTCCAGCGTCTCCACGGTCGTCCCAATCCTTGGGAGGCCTCGGTTCACGCCCTTCCATGATGTCTTTGATCTGATCTTGATCAATCGTTTCGTACTTGATGAGCGCCTCAGCCATGGCGTCTAACTCTTTTCTGTTCTCTTCGAGAATCGTACGCGCCCGTTCGTAGTTCGTGGTGATCAGATCTTTAATTTCCTGGTCGATCAGCTTGGCCGTTTCCAAAGAAACATCTTTACGTCCTGACTGAGTTCTACCAAGGTACATGACACTTTCGTCTTCGGTGTAGTTTAACGGACCGAGTTTCTCGGACAGCCCCCACCGCGTGACCATGTTGGTAGCAATATTTGTTGCCACTTCAATATCGTTTGATGCGCCAGTAGTAACGCCGTCTTTTCCAAGCGTCATTTCTTCGGCTATACGACCACCGAAAAGAACGGCGATTTGACTCTTCAAGCGCCTGCGACTCGCACTGTAGCGATCTTCTTCCGGTAAAAATACCGTAACACCCAAAGCCCTGCCGCGAGGGATAATGGTCACTTTATAGACCGGATCGTGCTCTGGCACTTTCAGCCCGACAATCGCGTGCCCGGCCTCGTGAAAGGCCGTGTTACGTTTTTCTTCTTCACTCATCACCATGGATTTGCGCTCTGCGCCCATAATGATCTTGTCTTTGGCGTCTTCAAAGTCCTGCATCATAACCGAACTTCGATTGCTTCTGGCCGCCATGAGCGCCGCTTCGTTCACAAGATTGGCAAGATCTGCGCCAGAGAATCCTGGCGTACCACGTGCAATAACCGAAGGTTTAACGTCGTCGCCAATGGGCACTTTACGCATGTGTACTTTGACAATTTGTTCACGTCCGCGAACGTCGGGTAACGGTACGGTGACCTGTCGATCAAAACGTCCGGGACGCAGCAACGCTCTATCCAGAACGTCCGCGCGGTTAGTCGCCGCGATTACAATGACACCTTCGTTGTCTTCAAATCCGTCCATCTCAACCAAAAGCTGGTTCAGCGTTTGCTCGCGTTCGTCGTGACCACCGCTTAGACCGGCGCCCGCGCCACGGTGGCGACCGACGGCGTCAATTTCGTCGATGAAAATAATGCACGGTGAGTGTTTCTTGGCCTCATCGAACATGTCGCGTACACGAGATGCTCCCACGCCCACAAACATTTCAACAAAGTCAGAACCTGAAATAGTAAAGAACGGTACTTTGGCTTCGCCAGCAATGGCTCGCGCCAGAAGTGTTTTACCCGTACCAGGGGGACCTACCATCAGTACGCCGCGTGGAATCTTGCCACCCAGCCGTTGAAATTTCGTAGGGTCTCTTAAAAAATCGACAATCTCGCTTAATTCTTGTTTGGCTTCTTCTACACCTGCGACGTCGCTGAAGTTTACGTTGACCTGATCTTCGCCAAGCAGACGTGCTCGGCTCTTGCCGAAGGTACGAATGCCGCCGCCACCGCCGCCTTGCATTTGGCGCATGAAATAGATCCAGACACCGATCAGAAGGAGTATGGGTGCAAACTCGATAAACAAAGTTAGTAGCAAGCTACGGTCTTTGGACTCCGCTCGCTTGTAGTCCACGTCATTTCCGTCCATCTCTTTAATCAGCGCCTGATAGTCGCCCTCAACGCTAAGCGTAGTAAAGGGCTGTCCGCCCTTCAACTGACCCGTAATGCGGTTGCCGTCTTCAAACACCACTC
>QIGP01000329.1 GCA_003228965.1 Gammaproteobacteria bacterium | reverse complement strand
CCTTTAGATTAACGGCTGTATCGAATGAGCTGGAACAGCAGCAACCAGAGTTGGATATTCATGAGACTACTTGCACTGCCAAGGATGGCGGTTCTGTGTTGGATGTTGGCCTGGTTTTGTATGGACTGGATCTTGTTAAACGGCACGGGCAAGATCCTGGGCTCCAATAACGACCGCTCACCAAGAGACATCAAGCGTGAAAAAAGAAGACGAAACAGGCCCAATGTTATCTTCCCATCGTCCACATATTTATAGCTATATTTCTTCAGTTACTTTTTTAGTGGTTCCTGCTTCTGAGAAGCACTCGTAGACTTGAGACCTACAGTTTGGCCGCCAAATGTTAAGGCAAATTTTCCGTCCCCGCGGAGGCTGTGTGAAAACACCTGCTCGTCATTGCGCCCGCAGACCGCGGGTGTGGCAATCTCCGTCCGGAAGTACTCTTGGGGTGCGCACCCGCTTGGTCCGAAAGACCCTGCATGGAAGTGCTCTTGGGGTGCGAATTCAATCGGTTATGTCACGTTACGTTAAGAGATTGCCGCGCGCTTCGCGCTCGCAATGACGATTATCCTAATCTCTTGTAGGCAATAGATTCTGAATTGAATCCTTTTGAGGAAAAATGGCTAATATTTCAGAAGAAACTGGTCCGATCATTTAGGAGAATTCCATGGGATACTCGCTTATCTTATGGGCCATTCTGGAAGTCTAAAGTCATTGGCTAAACAATATGCGGCTAACAGTTCGACATAATCAGGTAGTTGAGGGTCTCTAACCCTCAGCCCCCACAACACCCTGCATGCGGCTCCGCACAGGGCGTTTCCTGAAAATATTTTAAAGTAAACTGGCCGATTAGCTCCGACTTACCCCAATGCTGGTTTCTGCTTTTGCGCCAGTACTTCTAAGCCCGGTCGGGCACGAAGTAGTCGGCCCTTAAAAAGCCTTCCTGAACGGTCGGTTATTAGCCAACAAACACTCGTTTATTCCGCTGGCTGAGGCAGATTACGTGTCACCGGGCCAGTCAGGGTGTGTACCTTGTCTGAGTACCTACCTTCGGTTGTGGCAAGCCAAAAAAATGGAGTTAATTGGTTTTAAGGACCGACTACTTAGGCGTCAATTTCCACCAGCTTAGATTGGCAAAATCCGTAACTACCTGCCTTGCTCCGATCAGGAACCCACGTGTGCGTTCAAACGCTCGCGCACGCAAGCAATTGCGTCTTCTACTTCATCCAGCGCCACCGCTAAATAAGTCTTGTCCCGATTAGTTGATGTGATTTGCAGCTGAAGCGCAGCTCGTCGAAGTTCGGTTAATCGACAAATGGAAGCCGTGCCACTTAGCTTGTGAGCAAACTCTTGCAGTTGCATCCAATCCGTTCCGGCTTCCGATACATCTTTTAGTCGAGCGTGGTACACCGAAATTTCGGTGACAAGCAACGCATGCATTTCGTCATCGAGCTCATTTAGCGCCATGTCAATGATTGACTCATGGTCTATCGCAAGCTGCGGGTTCGTTGGCTCGGGGCGCCTTGCCAGCCAGTGTTCCAGGCCGCCGAGCAGCTGAGATATTTTTAGTGGTTTGACCCAGTAGTCGGTCATTCCGGCTTGCATGCACTGCATGTGTTGCTCCGGTATGACAGACGCAGTCATACCGATAATGGGGACGTCGGCCGCGTTTTTTTTATGGGCGCGAATGCGGCGGGTCGCTTCAATGCCATCGCAAACGGGCATGCGAATATCAAGAAGTATCATATCGTAAAGGTTGTTTGCTGCACGTTCCGCCGCTTCGGCACCGTTAACGCAGCTGTCGACAATTGCGCCATGCGACGCGAGCAGTTCGGTCATGTAAGCGCGGCCAAAATTATCGTCGTCCGCCAACAGCACTCGTACGCCCGTCAATTTCATGTCTTCACCTGGAAAGCTGACGGGGCTGGTTTTGTCGGGTGTTTCATGCGCCTGTGTTTCCCAGTTGGCGAGCAGATGATTAATGGCTTCAAGCACAGTTGGCGTAGGGCTATGTAGTGGTAACGCTTCGCAGTGGTGAAGGGTATTAAGCCTGTGTAACAGGCCAAGATTATCGGTACTAAGCAGTAGTAAGTGTGGCCTCTTACGCGCGGCACACAGATCCACCAGGTCCAGCCCTGAGTCGTTTAGATTGCCAAGTTGCGCCTGATTGATCACGAGCAATTCTACAAGGGCCTGTTCAGATTCGTGTTCCAGTACTTTCAGTCCGCTTTTTCCCAGAAGTTTCTTATAGTAGTTGAGTGCCTGTTCGTCCTGGCATTCCACGAACCCGCTGCCATTCAGTTTGGGCAGCTGCGCAACAGTAGTCTCGCCTTGTTGTTGCAGGGGCAACGCAACGGTAAACGTTGATCCCAGGTTTATCTCGCTGACAAGCTCTAGTGTTCCACCGAGTGCTTCGGTTAACGAGCGCGTAATCAGTAGTCCAAGGCCCGTGCCGGATTCGGGGCTGCGCCCGGCTTGTGAGAACGCTTCGAACAGCGAGTCTATTTGGGCGCTGTCCATTCCAAGACCTGTGTCTTGTACTTTAAGAATAATGTCATGCTTGTTGCCGAGTCGGTTTGCGCTTTCCAGGCTCACGCGGATAGAGCCGGACTCCGTGTATTTGATGGCGTTGCTCACCAGGTTAGTCACAATCTGGCTCACTCTCAGGCTGTCTCCAATGAGGATTTCGGGGAAGTCTTCAGAGCAGAAAAAATATAGATCAAGTTTTTTATCGACCGCAGCCGGTGCTTGCATGACAATGCAGCGATTGACTTCTTCCAGCAAGTTGAAGGGCAGGCTTTGCAAGTCCAGTTTGTTGGCTTCGATGCGCGACAAGTTAAGCGTGTCGTCGATAATATCGAGTAGTGCGTTGGCCGCCTGTAGCGTGCGGCTGGTATAGCTTGTCTGCTGCTTGTCAAGATTCGAGTGTAGTAGCAACTGCAGGTGACCAATGATGCCGTTCATGGGCGTTCGAATTTCGTGGCTAATGTTGGCAAGAAAGGACGACTTGGCATGGTTGGCTTCCACGGCTCTACGGCGAGCCAGGTCGAGTTCAACGTTTTTGATTTCCATTTCTTCCATCGATTGTGCGACTTCCTGCGAGGCAAGCTGCACCTGCTCGTTCAACGTGTCACGGGATTTGGCAAGTGCGCGCGCCAGGTGATTGGTCGCCGACTGCAGTTCGAGTATTTCCATTGGGCCATTGGCTGCCACCGAATCGCTAAAATCTACCTGTTCAAATCGTTCGAACGCGTCGAGAATGTCGCTGGTGCCGGCGTCGAGAGCGTTTTCCAGACGTTGCAGACGTCTGACTGCTTGCCACAGTATTAGAAGACTCAGAGTCAGCGCCGCGACCATCCAGGTCGCGGTGTTGCGTAGCCCATCATCGGCGCTTATCGAGGCTGTGATTCGTCCAATGCGCGTGCCGGGTGACTTGTATAGGTTGGTGGTCGCTGTTTTGGGGAAAGAGCCGTCGTACGATTGTCCGGTAGGTAGCACGAACAGCGTGTCGCCTGCCGCATTCGAAATTAAAAACCGAGCCTTCAGGCCGTCGGCCTGTACCTCTTGATGGTAGTCGCGGACCCGTTTTTTCAGTAACTCGTCCGAACCTGGAGAAGTAGAGCGCATATACAGAGTTTGTATTTTCTCGGTGGCCACAGTAGCCCGCGCCTGGGCGCTGGACTGGATGCTTTGAGAGCGTGCCCAGCCTGTGGCCAATATGATCAGCACCGCGAGTATAAATAGCGTCACGACAGCCGCTTGCGCGGTAGCGCGATAGGACTGTTGAAGTTGCCGGGTCTTTAGGCTGGCCATGGGAGTAGTTTACCTGAGGGGAGGGCGCTTTAGAGAAATGCTTGCACCAAACAGCGCGTTCATAGCGATTCTGCTAAACTTCGCGTCCCTCGAGTAAAGGGCACCTGCAAATCCATAGACATTAGAGGTGCCCTAAAGGCGCAAAAGTAGTGGCACGTAAACGCAAGCCCAAATTTCAGACTCACCGGGCCACGATCGAAGATCTGGCACACGATGGTCGCGGCGTGGCCCGCGTAGAAGGTAAGACCGTATTCGTTCACGGAGCTCTGCCGGGCGAAGACGTTACCTTCACTACTTACAAGCGTAAACGTAGCTTCGAGGAGGCCGTAACCGACGAGGTTCACGTTGCAAGCCCAATGCGGGTAGAGCCTCGCTGTGAAGCATTCGGTGTGTGTGGTGGCTGTGTACTTCAGCACCTCGACGACGGTAAGCAGCGTGATCATAAGCGGGCTCATCTTAAACATGACCTTACCCATATTGGCGGCGTAGAACCTTTGCAGTGGCTGGGTGATTTAACCGCCTCTCCCTGGAACTATCGCCGCCGCGGGCGACTGGGTGTTAAAGACGTACCTAAAAAAGGCCGCGTAATGGTAGGTTTTCGCGAGCGCAAGGCGCCGTACATTGCCGACATGCATCGCTGTGAAATACTGGCCGACCCTGTTGGTAAAATGCTCGACAAGCTGTCCGATGTCATCGGCCAGCTATCTGTTCGCAGTCGGCTTCCGCAAATTGAGTTAGCGGTTGGGGATACAGTCACCGCGCTAGTGTTACGCATACTCGACTCTATTAACGAACAGGATGCAATCTTGCTGCACAAGTTTGCAGCCGCAGAGGACGTCGATATCTACCTGCAACCGGGTGGGCTGAATACGGTAACGCCTCTGTCCGAAGCGCGTCCGCTTGAATATTCGCTGCCAGCGTTTGATGTAACGCTGCGCTTTGAGCCCCTCGATTTTGTGCAGGTTAACGGCCCGCTTAACGCAGCCATGGTTAGCCACGTGCTTGAGCATTGCGAGCTCAAGCCAGGCGACCGCGTGCTCGATCTATACTGTGGGCTTGGCAATTTTTCTTTGCCTCTGGCTCGCTGTGTCGACCACGTCGTTGGGGTAGAGGGCGACTTGGGTCTGGTCAAACGCGCCGAACAAAACGCCGCACGCAATGGCATCGAAAACACTGAATTTCACGTGGCGAATTTGTTTGATCCAGAGCCTCAGTGGTCCTGGTTGCAGTCCGATTACGATGTGGTGTTCATCGATCCGCCTCGAGCAGGCTCCCAGGAAATGTTGCCTTTAATTGGTAAGCTTGCCCCACGCGTGATTGCCTACGTGTCTTGTCACCCGGCCACGCTTGCGCGTGACGCTGCAATGCTCGTGAAAGACCACGGTTACGTGATGCAAAAAGCGGGCATTATGGACATGTTCCCGCACACGGGGCACGTAGAATCGGTGGCCATATTTGTCCGTGCCTAGTGCAAAAAGTCGTCGCGAAATTCGCGTAGCGCTGGATACGCAGACCTTACGGTGTCTGGAAGCAGGACGTCTTGTTCGAACGTTTGATGTGTCTACTGCTTCACGCGGTGCGGGCCAACAAACAGGTAGTTTTCAAACACCGCTCGGTCGTCACGTTATTCGTGCCAAGATTGGTCATGGTCAGCCAGAAGGTGCCGTGTTTGTCGGACGGCGCCCCACCGGGGAGGTGTGGTCTTGCGGGCTGCACGATCAACACGCTGACCGGGACTGGATATTGACCCGAATTCTTTGGTTGAGCGGCACGGAACCCGGGTTTAACCGTTTGGGCAGTGTCGATACCATGCGGCGCTACATATACATTCACGGCACGCCGCCGAGTGAGCCTCTTGGTCATCCGGGGTCTCACGGTTGTGTACGTATGCGCAGTGTCGATCTTGTGTGGTTGTTTGACTGGGTCGAGGCCTTGACACCTGTGACCATTGTTCAGGATGAAGTTGGGTAATATTAACCCTGGGAGTCTGTCGGACTTAGGAGGCATCTACTGCGGCGGCCTGAAATCGGCCCAGTTTCCCGATCTTCCTCGTTAAATAGTACGACTATTCGCCTCAAAAGATCGAAAAACTGGACCGATTTCCGGCTCGCCTCGCTACGATGTCCTAAGTCCGACAGACTAGGTGAAGTGAGCCTTGGCGCCCTTAAACTTGTGCGAACTGGCTTCGGGTCAAAGCACACAACACGGTGAGAGATTGAATTAGATGCCAACACCTACCACACCACTTGGTCCGATTATGGTGGACATAGACGGGTTTGAGCTTACAGAAGCCGACCGGGTTGTGCTTGCGCACCCGCTAACCGGCGGAGTCATTTTGTTTAGTCGTAACTACCGAAGCAAAGATCAGCTTGCAGCGCTTGTGACCGACATTCGCGCCTTGAGGTTACCTTCGCTCATTGTTGCGGTTGACCAGGAAGGAGGGCGGGTGCAGCGTTTTCGCGAGGGCTTTACGCGAATGCCGCCTATGCGATTTTTTGGCAAGTTGTATGAAAAACAGTCACACCTTGCGCTACAGCGCGCTGAGGACTGTGGTTGGGTGCTCGGGAGTGAGCTGAGAGAAATGGGCATCGATCTGAACTTCGCACCGGTCATCGACCTCGACTACGGCGTGAGTGAGGTGATTGGCGACCGGGCGTTTTCGAACGACGCCGAGAGGGTAAGCCACCTCGCCTCGGCCGTCATGGCCGGTTTACACAGCGCTGGCCTCGCTACGTGCATCAAACATTTTCCAGGCCACGGGTTTGTTACGGCCGATTCTCACCACGAACTCCCTGTGGATGAACGCGATCGCGCACAGTTCGAAGTAGATCTCCGCCCGTTTCGGCAGTTAGCGGCTAGAGCCCGGTCGGTGATGACGGCGCACCTGATCGCCAAATGCGAAGATCAGGAACTGGTTAGCTTCTCCAAACGGTGGGTAACCGGAATATTGCGGGAAGAGCTTGGCTTCAAAGGGGTTGTTTTCAGCGACGATTTGTCCATGAAAGGCGTCGATTGCGAAGGCGGAATTCACGCCAAAGTAGCCAGAACCTTGCAGGCAGGATGCGAGTTTTTACCCATCTGCAACGACCGGGAGGCCGTGCTGGAACTCTACGATGCGGCACCCGTTCACGTGGGTTCGCCCAGACTTAAGAGTTTGCGAGCCGGGCCTGCCATATCAAATAGTTATAAAAATACAAAGAGATACACGAACTTTATCGAATTCATATCACGTAGTGGACAAGTCAACCATGTCGGATAGTCGCCTGCTTACTCCAGCCGAATACGCCACCATTACCGCCAATTCCGATATATTGCTCAATCGGGACGAAATTGAAATGGCCTACAAGCAACTTGCCGCGCAACTCGACGAGCGCTTCGAAGGCGAGTTGCCGGTCATTCTCCCTGTGATGATGGGGGGGCTTATTCCTGCTGTCGGGATTCTGCGTCACTTAAGCATTCCTCATCGACTCGACTATGTACACACAAGTCGGTATGCCCATGAAACGGCAGGCGGCGAGTTGCACTGGCGCGTGCCGCCGTCTGAGTCTCTAGAAGGTCAGAGGGTGGTCGTCGTGGACGATATTTTTGACCAGGGAACGACGCTTGAAGCGGTGGTCAACAAGCTACACGAGTTGCCGGTTGAGTCGGTTATCACGGTCGTGCTGGCACGCAAACAACACAACCGCGTCACTACGCACCTGCGACCTGACCTGGTCGGGTTTGAAGTACCTGACCGCTTTGTATTCGGATGCGGGCTGGACTACCACGGTGGGCTGCGTCACCTTCCGGACTTACACGCTATAGCGGAGTGATTTTGGCAATTACGCCGAAATGGGGGGAGTCGAAGTAATGTACCTGACGACTAATCATGCGCCGCTGTGTTTCCAGGCGGAACAATTCGCCGTCAACTTCAAGAGTCAGATCCAGAGCCAGTCGCAGATAACGTTCGCGCGTGAGCACCACGTGTCCAGACACCGTTTCTCCGGTGCGCATCGTGCGTAGAAAAATTTTGCGCCTCGCCTCGTCGCGACCGAATCCTGGTTGTGTCCAGCCCGAATGACTCAAAGGCCGGAAGTTACGTGAGCGGCCGATTTTCCCGACCATGTCGGTAAGCTCAAGCTCAGCGGCGTTGGTCGCAATAAAGTTCTCGGCCGGGAGTTTGGACTCTTCGCGTTCAAGCGTCAGGGGAAACAACTCGCTGCCCGTCGACGGATTCAAATTGCGCACGACCAGTATTTCAACCTGGTATTTGGGCAGGTCCGTATCTTGAG
Organism: Gammaproteobacteria bacterium; assembly: GCA_003228965.1. GTDB lineage: Bacteria > Pseudomonadota > Gammaproteobacteria > Steroidobacterales > SZUA-146 > SZUA-146. The sequence continues at coordinate 3,217 of QIGP01000329.1, read as the reverse complement.
CAGGCGTTGTGGCCGCCACCAGAAGTAACAGCAGTCCGGTCAGTCGTTTTAAAAGCATGGGTCTATCCTGTTTTTGACTCGTCAATTGTACCCCAGGAGTCTGTCGGATTTAGGAGGCATCTACTGCGGCGGCCGGGAATCGGTCCAGCTTCCCGATCTTCCTCGTTAAATAGTTCGACTATTCGCCTCAAAAGATCGAAAAACTGGACCGATTTCCGGCTCGCCTCGCTACGATGTCCCAAGTCCGGCAGACTCCAGACGGGCCACTTTCTGGGCGTTTCAACTATTTAGGCGACAGCTGTATGCGGTCACGTTTGCTCCAGATTGTCGGGCAGGTGCCACCCAAGGTCATGACTCGTTCAGATCGGCTGCAATAAACATTTCAATGAGGTCGGTCAAAAAGCGCAGTCGATCGGGTATTTCCAGCAAATCGCGAGTAAAGCGCAACGTGTGCTCGTCAACCAGACGATAGGTTTGAGGGTGTTTCTGAATAAGCGCAATCAGCACAGCCGGATCGAGTTCAGCGTGAGCACCAAACACAAATCGCCCGCCTCTGTCCGAGCAATCGATTTTGGCAATGTTGACGCGTTGTGCCAGCTGACGCAGAGCTGCGATTTCAAACAACAGTTTGGACGGTTCTGGCATCAGGCCAAAACGATCAATCATCTCGACTTGAAGTTCACGCAGTTCTTCGGCGTCTTCGGCGCTCGTAATGCGTTTGTACAAGATCAAACGCGTGTGAACGTCTGGAATAAAGTCGTCCGGAAGAAGGGCGGGTTCATGTAGCTCGATTTCAGAGCTTCTTGCCGGCATGTCGCCAAGGTCGGGTTCGTGCCCCTGTTTGAGTGATGCGACGGCGCGCTCGAGCAAATCCATGTAGAGCGTAAAGCCAATTTGGTGGATTTGCCCGCTTTGATCGTCGCCCAACAGTTCTCCTGCCCCGCGAATTTCAAGGTCGTGGGTAGCCAAAGTGAAGCCAGCGCCCAGGTCTTCGAGCGACTCGATGGCTTCCAGGCGTTTTACGGCGTCCGGTGTTAATGAGCGTACGGGAGGCGCTATCAGGTAAGCGTAGGCGCGGTGGCTTGAACGGCCCACGCGGCCGCGCATTTGGTGGAGCTGGGCTAGTCCAAACTTGTCGGCGCCGTTGATAATGATGGTGTTGGCAGTCGGCACGTCGATGCCACTTTCAATTATGGTTGTGCACAAAAGCAAGTTGAATCGGCGGTGGTAAAAGTCGAGCATGACCCGTTCGAGTTCGCGTTCCTTCATTTGTCCGTGGCCAATTTCGATGTTGGCTTCGGGGACTAGATCGGCCAGCAGCGCGGCGATTTTGTTAATGTCGCGGACCGAGTTGTGCACGAAGTAAATTTGGCCGCCGCGGTTTATTTCGCGTACACAGGCTTCGCGAATGAGCTGGTCGTTCCATTGGTTGACGAAGGTTTTGATCGACAGCCGGTCTGCAGGCGGTGTGGTTATTAGCGACAGTTCGCGTATGCCGCCAAGGGCCATGTTGAGTGTGCGGGGGATAGGTGTAGCGGTAAGCGTGAGCATATCGACTTCGGCTCTTAACGCTTTGAGCTGCTCTTTGTGGCGTACGCCAAAACGCTGCTCCTCGTCGATAATCACAAGTCCGAGGTCGCTGAATTTGACGTCGGACTGAAGCAGTTTGTGTGTGCCGATGACAATGTCGACTTTGCCGTCTTTGAGTTCCTGGATAATGCGCGTGCTGTCTTTCTTGCTCCTAAAGCGTGACAGTACTTCTACACGAACGGGCCAGTCGGCAAAGCGGTCTTCAAAATTCTTGCCGTGTTGCTCGGCAAGCAAGGTAGTGGGGACCAGCAGTGCAACCTGTTTGGCTTGATGGACACAAACAAACGCTGCTCGCAAGGCTACTTCGGTTTTTCCAAAACCCACGTCGCCGCACACGAGCCTATCCATCGATTTCAGCGACGTCATGTCTTCGATAACTGCTGTAATGGCAGTGTCCTGGTCGGGCGTCAGCTCAAACGGAAAGCCTGTAGCAAACTGGCGGTATTCGGCTTCGTTTAACGCGAAGCTCCGACCGACACGTGCCGCACGTCGAGCGTAGAGGTCGAGAAGATCAGCTGCGACGTCGCGAATTCGGCGCATCGCTTTGCGTCTTGCTTTGTCCCACTGGTCGCTGCCGAGTCGGTGTAGTGGCGCCTTTTCAGGTGGTCCCCCGAGGTAGCGGGTGACAAAATTAAGCGCGTGTACCGGGACGTAGAGCTTGTCGCCACCGGCGTATTCAATGGTGAGAAACTCGTTCTTGTCACCGTCGATTTCGAGGATTGTAAGGCCCATGTATCGACCAACGCCGTGTAACTCATGTACAACCGGCGCGCCAACACTTAGTTCGTTGAGGTTGCGAATAATGGCGTTAGGGTCTTTGCTCTTGTGCGCCCGTTTCGCCTTGCGAGCCGCGCTGTGGCCGAACAGCTGGTTTTCAGCAATGACGGCAACGCGTGCGTCGGTAAGGAGCATGCCTTCCTGGAGTGGAGCTTCAGTAAGTGCGAGCTGATGGCCGCTACCAAAAAACTCGTCCCAGGAATCTACTTGTATAGGTCGAAGCTGATGATCGTTGAGAAGCGCGCGTAGGGTTTCCCGTCGGCCCGGACTTTCGGCAACCATTAATATTCGCCCTTCGAACTGCTTGATAAACTCGATCAGTCGTCCACTGCGGTGCTCGTCGGAAGTAATGGTTAGTTCAGGTAGCGTACCTGAGTCGAAAACAGTGCTGTCTTCTTCGCCTTTGAAACGCTTAAGTTTTACTTGAGAAAACCCTTCCGCGGTGCTCTGCCATTCTTCGGGCGGTAGCATGATTTCGGCAGGCGCCATGAGCGGTCGAGTCCGGTCATGGCGTAGCTGCTCGTAGCGTTGTTCAATGTCGAGCCACTGCTGCGACTGAATGTCGTCGACTTCGTCAGGTAGAGCTATAGTGGTGTTGTCCGGCAAAAAGTCGAAAAAGCTTGACGTCGAATCGTAGAACAACGGCAGGTACTGTTCAGCGCCAGCGGCGCTAATGCCCTCGGAAATGTGTTGGTAGATAACAGAGTCGGTTGGGTTGCCCTCAAACCGGCGGCGGAACGCTTGTCGGAACATATTGATGCCAGCCTCGTCCAGAGGATATTCCCGCGCCGGCAGCAAACGCAGAGTCTCAAGTTTGTCGCCGCTTCGCTGCGTTTCAGCGTTGAAGTAA
>QIGP01000078.1 GCA_003228965.1 Gammaproteobacteria bacterium | reverse complement strand
CAGCAACTTGTCGCCGATTTCCTGGAGGCTTATGCCAACAATGTGGCCAAAAAAACACGGGCTTTTGAAGGCATTGAAGACTGGATCGGGCAACTTGAATCTCACTCCATCCGCTGGGGCATTGTGACCAACAAACCAGGATATTTAACGACGGCCGTGCTTGCACAAATGCCCCTGCCACATACCCCACACTGCGTTGTTTCAGGCGACTCGCTCGCCAAACGAAAACCACACCCTATGCCCGCGTTACACGCAGCAGCGCTGTTAAAAGTAGCGGCCAGGGATTGCGTGTTTGTGGGCGACGCACTGAGCGACGTAACCTCTGGTCGTACCGCGGGCATGCACACCGTGGCTGCCGCCTACGGCTACATTTTACCGACCGACAATCCACGCACGTGGAACGCTCACGCCGTTGTCGATTCAGTTGAAGAGCTAATCAACCACATTAACCCCCTCCTGGGCGTTTAATGAAAATATCCCTGCGACAAATTCGTTGCGCCCGCCCATTTGTAGTACGTTTACCCCATCGCCCTTAATCGACCGCTCTCTTTCGAGAGCCCGCGAGGCCACGCCAGTGTCATTTACTGAAGAACAACTCACCCTGATTGGCGCGGGCCTGGCGGCGGGCATGCTCCTGGGTATTCTGTTTGCGTCTTTAGTGGCCATGCGCAAGCTGGGAGCCGCACGCACGGCAACCGCCGTTTTAGAATCGCAACTTAAAAACGAACAAGCGCTGGCCGAAGAACGGGAACACGCGTTTGATCTGGCAAGCGACCATCTCAAATCCAGTTTTGACCAACTGGCAAATCGTTCACTAAAAGACAACAGCGAATCGTTTCTACGTCTAGCCCACGAGAACCTTGGCAAGTTTCAAACCAAGGCCGAAGCTGAGCTTGGCGCAAGGCAGAAAGCCGTAGAAACCCTGATTGCCCCTGTTACCAAAGCGCTCAGCGATACTCGCGATCAAATTGCCAAAGTAGAACATGAGCGTGCTCGCGCGTTTGGCGGCATTAACCAGCAGCTAGAGCAAATGAACAACGAGCAACGTACGCTGCGCGCTGAAACCGCTAACCTGGTAAGCGCACTTAAGCGACCTGAAGTGCGCGGCCGTTGGGGGGAAGTGACCCTGAAACGGCTGGTTGAACTGGCCGGCATGGTCGAACACTGCGACTTCGTTGAACAGGCACACACCACTACTCCAGACGGCCCGATTCGCCCTGACATGCTGGTGAATTTGCCGGAAGACCGCTTACTGGTTGTTGACGTAAAGACACCACTCGATGCCTATCTGGCTGCAGTAGAAGCTACCGAAGACAGCGCGAAACAGCTGGCGCTCACACGCCACGCACGTCAGGTACGAGAGCGCATTCGTGAACTGTCGTCCAAAGGTTACTGGAAGCAGTTTTCGACAAGTCCTGACTTCATCATTTTGTTTTTACCCGGCGATCAGTTCTTGTCGGCCGCCTTAAACGTTGACAACAACATACTGGACGATGCGCTCGCACAAAAAGTCATTTTGGCAACACCGTCAAACCTGATGGCCTTGCTAAAAACGGTGTCCTACGGCTGGCGACAGCTGCATCTTGCCAAGAACGCCGAAATAATTAGCGACCTAGCGGAGACGCTCTACCAACGTGTCGGCGTATTTACCGAGCACATGGCAAAAATGGGTAAGTCCCTCGGTCAAAGCGTCGACACGTACAACAAAGCTATAGGCTCACTGGAACGCAATGTTTTACCCGGCGCCCGCAAATTCACCGAGCTTGGTGTACGCAGCTCCAAGAGCATTGCCGATCTCGACCCCATCGAAATAACCACTCGAGAACTGGCGGCCACGCAAAGCGATTTGTCGAAAATAGAAGAGTCGACACTAAAGCGCACGTCGAAAGCCCCAACCAGTAAAGGCATCGATGGCCCAACCGAAACCGACGCGTCCGAAGACTCAGATCTCACCCGTCCCACGCCTCTAGACATCTGAACATCCTCGTGACCGAGCACACTCAACCGGAGTCACCGATTGCACAGCTTTTTAGCCAGTCGGTTGTTCAGGGTTCAGTGCGATATTGGGCGGCACACTTTGCGGGCAATCAACAGTCCGCCGTTCAGGCCGCGCTGTGCTTTGCTCATGCCATGGACATGCTGACCACTGCAAATGTCGAAGTCATTGCAGAAAAAAGCGTCTGGTGGCACGAAGAACTGACGGACTGCACGCCGTCCAGTGCCCGTCATCCCATCACTAAAGCGTTACTTAAACAGACAAGCAAAGCTCACCGTGCCCACGTCGACAATGTGGACAACAACCTTGACAGCATGGCCCCAATCGTCGACGCACTACACCGCCACCTGCACGGCGCGCTCATGTCGCAACAGCGTGTGGCAATTGATTCCTTAGAAGCCTGGAACCAATACGCAGAACTACGCTTTGGCTCACTTCATGAAATGGTAGCCTTGGCCTCGGGCATGACCGCTCAAAAAGCGTCATCACTTGGACAATGGGCGGCGCGACTGCATGCGCTTGGCGTACTACGTACTCCACAGCACTATGAAGACCCTCGCCTGTTACGACCACCTCAAATGTTGCTAGGCGATAATTCGTCCGAACTTGCAAACGAACTACTTGACATCACGGCCTGCCAGCCAAAAGCGATGCCTGCCAATCAGATCATCATTAGCCACGAACTGGCGTGGTGGAAACGGCCCGCCACCCACGCGTCGCCCGTATCCACTGGCCTGCCCACCGGCTTGCGGGGTATGCTCACGAGCTGGCAGGCGGCACGCAAAGCACGCTCGTCCTAACCTTTAAAGTCGGAGCTGCATAAAAACCATGTCGATTCTTTCGTTACCAGATTACACCCCAGAACCCGATGTACTCGCCGATCGCGTTCTATTAATTACAGGTGCTAGCGACGGCATTGGCGCCGCGCTCGCCAAACGCTGTGCACAACTTGGTGCGACGGTCATACTTAACGGCCGCGACGTTAAGAAGCTCCTACGTGTGTACGACGAGATTATAGTCGATGGCGGGTCTCAGCCAGCCATTTTGCCGCTCGACTTCAAGCTCGCCAAGCTCGACCAATATGGGGAGCTTGCTAACGTTATGCAAAAAGAGTTCGGACGACTGGATGGGCTCGCCCACATTGCCGGAATTCTTGGCGAAAAAGCCCCTATCGCTCACTACACACCGATGGCCTGGCACGACGTCATTCACATAAACCTGAACGCCGTGTTTCTACTCACTCAGTCGTGCATTCCCCTTCTGCTGGAGTCCAAAGATGCTTCAGTTGTATTCGCGTCCAGCTCCGTAGGACGCACGGGGCGAGCTCACTGGGGTGCGTATGCTGTGTCCAAGTTTGGCGTTGAAGGATTCATGCAAACGTTCGCGGACGAACACGACCGGGAAGACGGCATTCGAGCCAATAGCGTAAAGCCGGGCGCAACACGCACAGACATGCGTGCAGCGGCCTATCCAGCCGAAGACAAGTCATTGCTGAAACTACCTGAGGAAATATTGCTGCCGTTTATTTACTGCCTGGGTCCAGACAGCAAGGGTACTACAGGCCAAACGTTTGACTCACAGCCAAAGTAACCACTGTTATTTTTATCGCACCGAACCAGGCTACCTGAAAGCCAACAAACAAAGCGTTTGCCAAGCTACATTCTAGCGGCGAAACATTCCTCGCGGACGTTTCTTGCTGGCGGGCTTCTTTTTCTCACCGGGACGAGGTTTCTTTTTGTCGTCGGGAAGTGGTGTGCCTTCAGTGGCGTCACTGCGGGTAAGCCCCGCCAGCGTGTAGAGCCGCGCCATTTCACCGTCTGTGAGTAGTCGCGTTTTTCCTGGACGTAACGTCTTTTCCAAATTGATGTTGCCAAACCTGACACGTATTAGCCGGCTTACTTTGCAGTCAACCGCTTCCCATATACGCCTGACCTCGCGTTGACGGCCCTCTGTTAGTACGACACGAAACCAACGGTTAGCTCCTTCCCCTCCGCCTTCTTTGATACGCTTGAAACGAGCCATGCCGTCTTCAAGTTCAACACCCTTTGCAAGTTTGGTAAGCGTTTCTTGCGTAACTTTTCCAAGCACCCGAACAGCGTATTCTCGTTGCAGAGCGTTTGAAGGATGCATCAGCCGATTAGCTAACTCACCGTCGTTCGTAAACAGCAGCAACCCACAGCTATTAATGTCGAGTCGACCCACCACAATCCAGCGACCCTGATCAGGGTCGGGCAAGTTATCGAAAACTGAAGGCCGGCCGTGCGGGTCACGCTGTCCTGTTATTTCGCCGACAGGCTTGTGGTAAACAAGCACCTGTTTCGCCGCTTCCTCTTCTTCGAGCATGACCCGCTTGCCGTCGACCATAATGCGGTCGCTCGGAGTTACTTTCTGTCCAAGAATAACCCGCTCACCATTTACAATGATGCGGCCTTCCTGAATCATCCTCTCGACTTGCCTGCGCGAGCCTACGCCTGCGTTAGCCAAAGATTTTTGAATGCGTATGGCCGTCATCCTGGTTCTACCTTCAGGCGCTAAGAGTCTTGGGTTCGTTGACATTGTCAGACTCTTCTGCGTCGGACTCGTGGCCGTCTAATTCGTCATTTTCAACAGCTTCGTCATCGGCATCTGAGTTATCGCTGTCGTCGTGGGCAGACTCTTCATCATCTGCGCCTGCGTCGTATTCGTCGTGAGCGCGCTCTTCTTTGTCTTCATCGACAGCGTTTTCATCCAGCGCAAGCTCTTCTTCGAATTCTTCTTCAAATTCAGCACGGGTGTCGCCACCGTCTGCTGTTTTAAGGTCGTCGACATCTTCGCCGTCTTCGTAAGGAGGACTACCGAAGTCGAGCTCTTCATTCATGCTGTCAATGTCTTTAAGTTCTGCAAGACTTGGCAACTCGTCGAGCGACTTCAAGTTGAAGTAGTCCAGAAAGTCCTTCGCCGTACCGAACATGGCTGGACGCCCTGGCACGTCGCGGTGGCCCACAATGCGCACCCAGCCTCGTTCAAGCAGGGTACGAATAATGTTACTGCTGACACTCACGCCGCGCACGGCTTCGATGTCGCCACGCGTTATCGGCTGACGATAGGCAATGAGGGCCAGCGTTTCCATGAGAGCGCGTGAGTACCTTGGTGGACGCCGCTCGCTCAAGCGTCCCAACCATTCGCCCATGTGGTGCCGTACTTGAATGCGGTAACCGCTGGCTACTTCAACAAGCTCGATACCACGTTCGGTGTATTCTTGGGTAAGCTCGTCAATAAGCTCTTTCATGACCTTGCGTTCTGGCCGCTCGTCTTCGCTGAACAGCCGCAACAGCTCGTTCATCGACATCGGTCGTCCCGCCGCAAACATTGAGGCTTCAACCACGTTCTTGATTATTTTATGGTCCATCGTATTCTTAACTACCCCGTTCTAACCGTTGCCACTTTTGGCGTTACTATCGGAACTAGTGCGTATGTGAATCGGTGCGAAAGGTTCGCTTTGCACTAGCTCAATCAGTGACTCTTTAACTAACTCAAGGATTGCAAGGAACGTAACTACCACGCCCATTCGACCCTCGGTGACGTTGAAAAAGTCTGTAAAATCGTGAAACTCGTTATTGGCCAAACGACTCAACACGTCGCTCATTTTTTCGCGGACCGACAACGTTTCTGCTTCGACCAGGTGATGCTTGTACATTTCGGCACGTCGAAACACTTCTTGCAATGCAATTAGTACTTCACGCAAATCGACTTCAGGTACCAGTTCTTCAACAGGCTCGTGCAGTACTGCGGCCGTAGCGACGAAATTGTCGCGCTCCATGCGCGGCAGGTTGTCGATGTCTTCCGCTGCTTTTTTGTAGCGCTCGTACTCCTGCAAACGTCGCACAAGTTCTGCGCGTGGATCGTCTTCCTCGCCCTCTTCCTCGTTCATGCGAGGAAGCAACATGCGAGATTTAATTTCTGCCAGCATCGCGGCCATGACCAGGTATTCCCCGGCCAGTTCCAGCTGCATGTTGGCCATTAAATCGATGTATTCCGTGTACTGCCTGGTAATCTCTGCGATTGGTACCTCAAGAATATCGAGGTTCTGACGCTTGATCAGGTACAACAACAAGTCAAGCGGACCTTCAAACGCTTCCAGAAAAATCTTCAGCGCGTGAGGCGGAATGTAAAGATCTTGAGGAAGCTGCGTGTAGGGCTCACCTTCAACCACGGCAAACGGCATTTCAGATTGCATTGGCCGGGTTACTCCGTCAGCTACAGCTTCTGTGTCTTGCCCTCCAGAGCCTTCGATCACCTCGAGCACCGGCCCAGAGGTTTCGACGCTTTCATCTTCTGAAGTGCCGGCAACTGACTCAGAATCTGAGTCGTCAGCGCCCACAGTCTCATCACTGTGACCTTCCTCGTCGTGACTCTCAACCTGCACGGCGCGGTCAGTCGAATCTGAAGACGCCGCATCCTCCGACACTTCGTCGGTAGTTACGTCGGCATCGTTGTCTGAATTATTACTGCTTTCACTCACTCGTGCGGCCCCGTCGGGTTTAGTGTGTCTGTAACTGTCGATTCGTGCAGATACCGTGACGAATTTGATGTACTAGTCGTGTTCGTTCAATGTTTTAACTACGCAATTCCTAGCTGTAGTTAAGCTTCATTGCCTGTCGTACGTCGTCCATGGTTTTACGCGCCTCAGCGCGAGCTTTCTCGCTGCCTTCCTGCACAATGCTCTTAACCAGGTCGTGGTTCTCGGCAAAGATAACGGCGCGTTCGCGTATTGGCTCAATTTCGGCAATCACAGCGTCAATGATGGGTTTTTTGCACTCGAGACAGCCAATGCCGGCGGATCGACAACCTTTGTCCACCCACTCTCTCGTTTCGGCGTCGGAGTAGATCTTGTGAAAATCCCAAACCGGACATTTGCCCGGGTCGCCGGGGTCGGTACGGCGCACACGAGCAGGGTCGGTCGGCATGCGTTTAATTTTTTGCTGTACCGAGTCGTTCTCTTCTCTCATGCCAATTGTGTTGCCGTACGACTTGGACATTTTTTGTCCGTCTAACCCCGGCATTTTAGGCACTGCGGTCAGAAGCGTTTTAGGCTCTACCAAAATTTGACGTCCGCCTCCTTCCAGGTGGGCAATCAGACGTTCCCGGTCGGCGACCGTGAGACTGCCGTGGGTACTGACAAGCTCGTGCCCTCTGGCAAGCGCCGCCTCGTCGCCTGTTTCCTGGTAGGCCTTACGCGCGGCTTTGTACGGCTTGGCACTCTTGCCGCCCATGTTGCGGATGGCTTTAGCTACCCGCTCTTCAAAGTCCGGCTCACGGCCGTATATAAAGTTGAAGCGACGGGCTACTTCTCGAGTCATTTCAACGTGGACCTGCTGATCTTCTCCAACCGGCACCGACGCCGCTTTGTACATGAGGATGTCGCTCGCCTGCAGCAATGGATAGCCCAAGAAACCGTACGTCGACAAGTCGCGTTCTTTGAGCTTTTCCTGCTGATCTTTGTAAGTCGGCACACGTTCGAGCCACGAAAGCGGCGTAATCATGGACAACAGCAAATGAAGCTCGGCGTGCTCAGGCACCATTGACTGTACGAAAATAGTAGCTTGTTTGGGATTGACCCCGGCCGCTAGCCAGTCAATGACCATTTCCCAAACGTCGGTCTCGATTTGAGACGTATCGTCGTAGTGGGTGGTCAGCGCATGCCAGTCGGCGACGAAGAAAAAGCATTCGAACTCGTGCTGCATCTTGACCCAGTTTTTAAGTGCACCGTGGTAGTTTCCAAGATGCAGCCTGCCCGAGGAACGCATGCCGGAAAGCACACGCTGATTGGCGCCGATGGTGGTACTCAATGATGTCTCCTGACGTGACGCCGAAGTAGTTAAACGAACATCTGATGGCTGCCTGTTGGTCGACTGATCGCGAATAGAATAAGCTCTCAATGGCTCGCCCGGATGGTCTGTCCCGCTGCAGGGCACCTCTAATGCCGTTAGTTTACCGGGCCAGGAAGCACGTTGCAGTAGTGTTTGAGAATACGCCCTTGTCAACCAAAAAGTACGCCGCCGGCATCGGGTCGGAGACTTCCGTGGTGCCTATTGGCGACACGCGCTTTGGACGATAATTCTGTGTTCCAACTCTGCAGGAAGTAAATGCAGTTTAGACGTTAGCATATTGAACTTAATGAAAAAGTTGATTCGGCTCTTTGGGCGAGCCCGCGCACTTCTGAGGAGCCGCCCAAGAGACTCTCGCCGCTACATAGCCAAGGGCCTGACTCAGCGCCTTCGACGGGACTACCGCAGTTCGGGCAGCGCTACTTTTGACCTGACATCAATTTGCGCAATCTCGCGCAAGCCTGGTTTAGAATGCCCGTAACAGCTCAGCCGAACCCTTGCCCTCGCGAACTACTTCAAACTCGCCAGAGCTCATGTCGACCATGGTGGTGTGCTCTATTCCGCACGCACCAGAATCGAGAATGACGTCGATGCCGTGCCCCCACACCTCGTCAATTTCGACGGCGTCGTTCAACGGCAAATCAGCTCCCGGAAGCTCAACAGTGGTACTGAGCAAAGGAGCACCCAGGGCACCGAGCAGCTCCTGAGCCACAGGGTGGTCAGGTACACGAATTCCGATGGTTTTGCGTTTTTTGGTTTGAAGCCGATTAGGCACCTCCCTACTTGCCTTCAAAATGAACGTGTAAGGACCAGGTGTAAACGTTTTTATAAGGCGGTAGGCCATGTTGTCCACCTGGGCAAATTTGGCCAGATCCTTCAGGTCCTTACAAATTAGCGTATATAAATGCTGCTTTTCGAGCTGTTTAAGCCGCCTCATTCGTTCGACGGCCTGGGGATTTCCGGGCTGACAGGCCAGTGCGTAGCAAGAATCGGTTGGGAACACGACAATGCCGCCCCCACGAATAATGTCTGCCGCCTGATTGAGCCTGTGAGGCTGCGGATTGTCGGGGTGAACTTCAAGTATTCTGGCCATGGCGCATTGTACTGCGGTTGCGCGGTCAAGGCTCTCTTTATTGGACGTTTTATTCGCTGATTCCAGTCGGCCTGAGGTATGATGCTCACCGTTTTAAGCGTTGAGTAGTGCTCATGCAGATGGCTTTTGTTTTAATTCCCGCGGTGCTCTTTTTCGGCGCGTATAAGTTGTACGACTTTTACGTGGCCACCGCTGTGCTCATGGCGTCTGTTACGGTGCTGACCTTAATTGAGTGGGTACGTACTCGTAAAGCAAATAAGTTGCACCTGGTTAGTACCGTTTTACTGGTTATATTTGGCTCCATTACACTGATCTTGCGAGACCCTGAATTTCTCCAGTGGAAGTTCACGATCTACCACTGGGTCATTTCCCTTGTACTGCTCTGGACTCACTTATTCAGGGATAAAACAGGCGTTCAGTCCTTCTTTGAAACCATCGGCTCAATTTCAGGTGGCGACGACAACTCGCTGGATCTTGCCAAATTGCCCGAGAAAAAATATCGTGCCAGTAACTCGATCAGCATTGTTTACTTTGCCTCTATTGGTGCTATTAACCTCTACATCGCTTTTCGCATGAGCGAGGAAGCGTGGGTTAATTTCAAAGTATTCGGCATTCAGATTTTGAACTTTGTTTTCTTAATTGGTCTCATGATCTATCTGTTTAAAGGCGAGTTCTCCGAACCGTCCAAGAGCGACTAAAATGAATACTGAACGAATTCAACGCATGACCGGGCTGCTGCAACACCATCTGAATGTTATTGAACTTAATATCGACGACGATTCGGCCAAACACGCAGGCCACGCTGGCGCCAAAGACGGCCGTGGCCACTTCAAACTGCAGATTTACGCCACCGAATTTAGCGGCCTTTCAACGCTTCAGCGACACCGGCTAATATACGAAGTGCTGGAAGGCATGATGCAAACAGATATACACGCTCTGAGTATTAACGCTTCAGAGCCACACTAACCGTTTTATAAACATACACAATAAGAGTGAGAATCTTGATGAAATACGTTCCTGTTATTCTTATCGCATTGCTGGCAACTGCCTGTGCGCCTGCTGGCGACGTAAGCGGTGGCTCAGCTCCCGCTATTGACCCGAACCGAACAATTGTCGCCACCGTTGACGGCGAGCCCATCTACGAAGAAATGATGACGTTCTACCGTATAGCACGCTTTGGTGAAGGCGAAGGAACACCCGAACAAAACGAGCAAGTTATTAATGACATTACCCAGCTCTACGCAATGGTCGGCGAAGCAAAGCGTCAAGGACTCGATAAAGACCCGGACGTTTCAATGAAAATTCAAATGCAAACCATGAGCATGTTGGCTCAATCGGTCATGCAAAAACACAACGAAGACAATGCCATTACCGAAGAAACGGTTCAGGCCGCCTACGAGTCTGGCTCGAGCAGCAAGGAATACAAAGCGCGACACATTCTGGTCAAAAAGGAAAGCGAAGCGCTGGCCGTCCTGACAGAACTGGAGGCTGGTGGTGACTTCTCTACTCTTGCTGAAGAGAACTCTACCGGACCCTCAGCGCCTCGTGGCGGCGACTTAGGCTGGTTTCCGGCGGCACAGATGGTCAAGCCATTTGGTGACGCCCTGCCCGGAATTGAGCCAGGCACTTATGGTAAAACTCCAGTACAGACGAAGTTTGGTTGGCACGTTATCTTTGTAGAAGAAACCCGTAAGGCCGAGTTTGAACAGGTTGCTGCCAAGCTTCGAAAGCAATTAGCCACCGATCAGGTCAATGAATACCTGGAAAGCGTGAAATCGAAGGCGCAAATAGTCAACAAACTATAGGGGAATACGCTGAGTTGGTCATTTTTTAGCGATTTTTGTATCGCTGTAAGCAACTGATAAATCAATGTTTAATAGACCATTCTTGGTTTTGAGAACTGGTTCACAGAGGGTTAAGCCAAGTAGGCGTATAAATACAACTGAGCCTTGTCTATGTACCCAGACGGGCTCAAAACCTCAGAATCCCCCAAACGATGAGGCGAACTCAAGCCGGCAAGGATGCCGGCTTTTTTTAATTTGCGCAGTTATCCTGACAAACTGCCCTGTAACACCTAATCAATGACATAGTGTGGTCTTTGCCACCGACTTTTACAGTCTCCCCCACAGGTTCAGGGTCCCCCCTATAGCCTTCAAAACGTTACTCGCGCAACATAATTTCTCATTATGTATAAGAGAACTTTTTCTTCTTAAATAACAATAACTTGACAATTCTTATAAATAGTTGTTTGACATATTTTAGCCATAATGCTGAAATGCTCGCCCGCTTTTTTAGGGGCTAAGACTTAAAGATATTTCTTACAACACAGTGATTTAAGAATTACCCGTTACTCTGTTTATGCACAAGGGAAATATATCCCTTGACGCAGAATTCCATTGGGATATATTTCCCATTAGAATTTTGTGAATTCACG
>QIGP01000405.1 GCA_003228965.1 Gammaproteobacteria bacterium | reverse complement strand
TGGCATGGCCCTCGGACAAATTGAGCGATCTAACGCACGCTGGATGCTGGCCAAGGAAATTGCCATTGGCACACTCAACGGATTTGCGTGGGCTATTGTCGTCGCTATCGTTACCGTACTTTGGTGGGGTACGTGGGACATTGCGGCCGTTATTGCAGGCGCTATGATTATTAATCTACTCATTGCAGCCGCTGCAGGCGTGCTTATTCCCTTGATACTAAAAAGAATGAACATCGATCCAGCTCTAGCCGGCAGTGTGGTTCTCACCACGGTCACTGATGTAGTCGGCTTCACCGCCTTTCTTGGGCTGGGCGCCGCGTTTCTCACCTGATTACTCTCAAGGTGCCTGCTTAGCACATCAACTCAACGTAGTGCAGTGGCCTGGTTTGCTCGTTGATGGCCAATATTTTCATGCACTGCGTGTGAAAAAGCGTTAATCCAGTGCTTTTCCACAGTAATTCAGCTGGTGCTCCGCCTACCTGCTTACCTAAACTGGTGGTCATAGTTTAGTTGCGCCAACGTGGAGAATTCGATGACACCCAAATCAATCATCGCAAGTGCCGGCCTGATAACAATCGCGGCGGTCGGTTACTACTTTTCGTCATCAATGAAGCCTGCTCAACCAGGCGTTGAGAATGCGGATACGCGCACACCAGTTCAGTTTGAAGAAACAACTGAAGTTGAGAGCGAAGTGCCACAACGCGTCGCTCACAACGTTCAAGCTGACGCACCGGACCCCGCCTCAAAACGATTCAATCCAGCGACCGGTCAATTCGTTGAAATGGAAAAAGTCCAAGGCATTTGGGTAAGAGCAGACCGTAACTGCACGGTCAAAATAGAAATGTACAGAACGGCCGAAGACGGCACTCAGACACCGATTTATTCATGCAAACCCGACAAACCTCGTCCGTTAGATATTTACGATACGTACTCGACCGAAGAATTAAAAGCGCTTGCCTATCACGATTCTCACGCCGCTCATAAGTTATCCGTACGACTACGGGAAACGGACTTTCCCTTAGCCGTCGACTACGCATTACGCGCAGCGGCGTTATCCGGGGAAGGTAAGTACATCGGAATGATGCCTAACCTAATGGCCGGTTATTTTGTTAATGGAAAAAAAAACAAACTGGAATATATCGAGCAAGGCTACGTGCTTAGCGGTGTCGCAAGCGCCTACGACATGCGCGTCAATACACACGCTCGCTGGGCCAGAGACGCCTTAAATCATGAAGGAGACGGGATCAACATAGAAGCGCTCGATGCGCGCATTGTCAGCTTACTGCAACAAATTGATTCAATACGAGAGGAGGTAGGCCTTAACTAACCACTAGCAAGACCAAGTGCCGGTCAAAAACTAAACCACACACATTCGTTCTGATTTTTTACCAAGGAGGGTAAAACTATGAACCTTTTATATCGAAGCTTGATTACATCCGCAGCTGCACTATGTTCAACCATGGCGTCAGCCGATATCTTGATGGAAATTGTTTGTCAGGAATGCAGAGGTACAGAACATTCCGTCGACTTTGGCAACTACGCTTTTAACCAAACCTATGGCGTGAATTCCACTATTTTTCAAGACGAACTTATAGTCTTCAATCTTGACGGCGGCTGGGTGCACGTAGACCTCTCTTTCGAATTGGAGGAGAACATTATCTCCAACATAGCTGACTTCATTGGCCTCGACCTTGGTGTTCCAACTGGCGTCATCATTATTGAAACAACCACAGATGCCACAGTTAACCACGAGTACTCGGTCTCTCTCAATATGGTCGACACTACAGGTCCACTTCCGGTTGGAGAGAATACTACACCCCCGCCTGCTGTCGGTGGTGGCGGTGGTGGCGGTGGCGGAGACGGCTCCGGAGGAGGCGGCACCGGTGGTGGCGGTGTTGGCGCAGGCGGCGGTTCCGGCGGTGGTGGCGGTGGTGGAAGTGGAAGTGGCGGTGGTGGCGGCACCGCCTGCACCAGCGCAGGCAACGGTGATTGGTACTGCGTTGCGTATTAGTCCGCAAGGACTGAATTCCGGCCAACCTATGCGCTAGAAAAAGCCGCGCTGGCAGACTTAACTTCCAGCGCGGTGTTGGCCGGCCTGTGCTTTGTACAAGGCCGCAGCAAGACTAATTTCACCCATACTATTTGTGAGACCACCCGTTGCGTACAGCACCGCAGCGCCTGAATCGATGTTGGGTGCAATCAAAGTGCAAACAGCAGAATCAGGGCAAGGCTGGATGCGAGTAAACAGGTGCTTCGCTCGGCCGCTGGTGTCACAATTCGGGTCCACATCTTCTTAAAGGCGGGACGCGCCATGGCGCTATGCTGTATTGAGGATGAGTGGACAGACTTAGATGAGCGCAGGGTAGAACGTTATCGCTCGTCTTCACCTAAAAATTAGTTAACTCAACGCCTCACGAATGTGCCTTGGACCATCAAGTGCCGGTACATCCTCACCAAGAAGAAACGGTAACAGCCGATCTTTTCGCACCATGGCGTCCTGGTAGCCAAGATCGATGAGCTCCTGACAATACGTTTTCTCAAACAGCAAATAACTAATTAACGGAGTGCCGCCAGAGTTGTAGGCGCCTATCCCTCGTAACAAGGTTTTTACAGGCCGCGGAAACTGGTGTTTGTGACGGCTGGCAATTTCCCGAATATCTTTGCTAGGCACAATGATATGCAGATCGACAACGTTTAAACTTGTTTCAGCGCCGGCTTCAACGAGCCGATTGATGCGCGTAAGTCGCTCAAGATCGGCATACAGACCGTCAAGAAAAATAGTATCAAGAATGTAACCTGCAATGTGTCCAAACGATGGCGGATGCCCATCGAAAACAGCGGGATTCGGCTGGTCCATGGTCTGTTCGTCACGTGTGCCAATTACCAGCAATCGATTGGCACCAAGATGGATCGCCGGACTCAAAGGTGCAGCTTCTCTCAGAGCACCGTCGCCAAAATACTCCTCGCCAATTTGCACCGGTGGAAACACGAACGGGACAGCTACAGAAGCCATAAGATGATCGAGGGTAAGCTTCATCGGTATTCCTGCGCGGCGCGAACGCTTCCAGGCTTTCTCAGTGCTCCCCATAAAAAACGACAGCGCCTTCGCCTGCGAATAACCAGAGGCCGTAATGGCCAATGCGTCTAACGCGCCCTGATCGATGGCTTGCTGAACACGGTCAAAATTAATATTTCGCCCGAGTAATTCTTTTAACGGAGCGTTATCCAACAGAAAGTGGGGATTTCGCGGGCCAAGGCCGCCGAGGGTAAGCGCTGCCAGCCAGGTAAGGCCCGTTATAGCGACGTATGAGGCGTCAGAACGGTAAACCTGGGGACAGTGGAAGTTCCCCCAAACATTAATCAGCTCTTCGACTCCACGGTGAAAATCTATAGCGTGATTGGCCACCACACTCGCGTTAATTGCGCCCGCCGAAGTGCCGCAGACCACGGGAAACGGATTACCGTGATCAGCTGGCAACATATCGGAAACGGCCTTAAGCACGCCTGCCTGGTAGGCACCGCGTGCTCCTCCTCCTGGCAATACAAGTCCAACTTTGGGTTCTTTGACACTAAGCATGTTTGATCTTTGACTCCACAAAGGCAACAATTGATGCCTGACTTCAAGCTTGCGAGAGACACAATACATGCTGGATTCAAAACACGCACCCTTTTACACTCTACTTATCCTGATTGCGCTGATAAACCTTTTGGCAGGCACAACCGCCCGCGCCGACTCTGTGACGACAGGACAGACCGCACCGGGCATCCGTCTGCAGGATCAAAACGGCAAATGGCACAGTCTTGATAGCTACTGTGGTCAGTGGGTGGTGCTTTATTTCTACCCTAAAGACGACACTCCAGGCTGCACGACTCAAGCGTGTGAATTTCGCGACGAAATTTACGCTTTCCGTAAAAACAATATAAACATTCTGGGCATTAGCCTGGACGACGTAGACTCCCACGACGAATTTGCCAAAAAATACAGCCTGCCCTTTGCGTTACTGTCCGACGTAAACAAAGAAATCGCTACGTCATACGGCGTACTTAAAAACTACGGAGTCGTTAAGTACTCAGCACGGGAAACTTTCCTGATCGACCCGGAAGGCAACATCGCCAAGCACTACCGAAAAGTAGAGCCTAAAGGCCATGCCACCGATGTGATTAATTCAATTCAGGAGCTGACAGTAAAACCGGCCAGGGCTTCTAGCCCTGCTGACGGCCATTAGCACACGACTACGCAAGAAGAGCGTCAGGCGGGCACCAGCGGGTTCGTAATCTGGCTTTTACGCAACCCTTTAACTGCATCGTCCAGTCCGCGTAACGTAAGTGGGTACATTCGCTCGGTTAGAAGCTCTCTCGTAATACCTATTGAAGGCGTGTAATGCCAGTCCGTTTCTCGAACAGGATTCAACCAGACGGCACTACCAAACGTCCGCAACAGTCGGTTAAACCACACGGCTCCCGACTCTTCATTGAAGTGTTCAATGCTCCCGCCAGGATAAGTAATCTCGTACGGACTCATGGTAGCGTCACCGATAAAAATCAGTTTGTAGTCTTTGCCGTACGTACGCATAATCTCGCGTACGCTTATACGCTCTTCCTGACGGCGGTAATTGTCTTTCCAAACGGTTTCGTAAATGAAATTGTGGAAGTAAAAATACTCCAGATTTTTAAACTCGGTGCGCGCCGCAGAAAACAACTCCTCGCAGAGCCGAATGTACGGATCCATAGAGCCGCCCACGTCAAAGAACAACAGCACCTTGATGGTATTGCGCTTCTGAGGTCGCATCTTGATGTCCAACCATCCGGCGTTACGCGCCGTCGAGGCGATGGTATCGTCGAGATCGAGCTGGTCTGGTGAACCTTCACGGGCAAACAAACGCAGTCGGCGTAACGCCATTTTGATGTTACGCGTACCAAGCTCGACGTCGGAATCGAGGTTCTTGTACAGGCGATTCTGCCAAACCTTTACCGCCGAACCGTGCTCGGATTTACCCCCTATGCGTACGCCCTCAGGGTTATATCCGTGGGCGCCAAAAGGAGATGTGCCGCCCGTACCGATCCATTTGCTTCCACCTTCATGGCGTTCCTGCTGCTCTTCAAGGCGTTTGCGCAACGTCTCCATGAGTTCGTCCCAATCACCCATAGCTTCAATTTGGGCTTTCTGTTCTTCGGTGAGTTGTTGCTCAAGCTGACGACGCAGCCACTCTTCAGGAATTTCGTGAAGCTCGGAATCGTAAAGCGCTTCAACACCGTCGAAGAAGTTGCCAAACGCCCGGTCGAATAAATCGTAGCGCGCTTCGTCTTTGACCAGCACTGTGCGTGCCAGCAAATAAAAATTATTCAGGTTCGAGTCGACAAGGTTTGCCTTTAGCGTTTCGAGCAACGCCAGAAACTCGGTGATCGATATCGGCAGACCCGAACGCTTTAAATGGAAAAAGAAACTAACGAGCATTGCGTTTGTTTAGAAACACCAGCTTTTCAAACAAGTGTACGTCTTGCTCGTTCTTAAGCAACGCGCCGTGCATGACAGGCATCAGCTTTTTGTCGTCGCTGCGCAGTGCATCCGCTGGTATGTCCTCAGCGAGTAGTAACTTGAGCCAATCGATCAATTCAGAAGTAGATGGTTTCTTCTTAAGACCACGCGCCTCGCGTATATCGTAAAAAGCGCTGAGCGCGGCTTTGAGTAAGTCTTGCTTCAAACCAGGGTGGTGTACATCGATAATTTTCGCCATTATTTGCTTGGAAGGAAATCGAATGTAATGGAAAAAACAGCGTCGCAAGAATGCGTCGGGCAATTCTTTCTCATTGTTACTGGTAATAATAATTATCGGCCGGTTGCGCGCCTTTATAGTCTGTTTCGTTTCGTAGACAAAAAACTCCATGCGGTCGAGCTCTTGAAGCAAGTCGTTTGGAAACTCAATATCTGCTTTGTCTATTTCGTCAATCAGAAGTACTGGCTGCTCACCGGACTCGAATGCTTCCCAAAGTTTTCCAGGCACAATGTAGTTATCAATGCTTTTAACTTTGGCGTCACCCAGTTGAGAATCGCGAAGTCGGGCTACAGCATCGTATTCATACAGACCCTGTCGCGCTTTCGTCGTGGATTTAATGTGCCATTCAATTAACGGCTTACCCAGTGCACGCGCCACTTCAACGGCCAACTGAGTTTTACCGGTACCCGGCTCGCCTTTGATTAAAAGCGGACGCTGCAAGGTGACCGCTGCGTTTACGGCCATCATTAACTCTTCGTCGGCGACGTAACGATCGGTACCGCTGAATTTTTGCTCAGTCATAAAGCTCTCTTAACATAACGAAAATGCGCACTTGCGCTCATTTGCAAAAGATATCACGAAGAATGGTGCGGTGCAGCTACACAGTGGCGCGACCTGTTTGCCCGGCCGTCACGCGCTAAAATTGCGCTATGAGCCGGGCCTTATCAACGAAGGCTTTCGACCTTTAAATCTTAATAATTATCATCGCGTTGGTGCCACCGGTGACGCCAGACAGCGCGCCCTTCGTCAGAATAATCCAGTCACCGACTTCGACAATGCCTTGTTCCAGCAGCAGTGTTTTTAAGTCGTCAGTGATTTCGCCTTGCGCAGACTTGCCAAAATCGAAGGCCAGAGGATAGACACCCCGGTAAAGCGTCACTCTGCGCTGAGTGGCTGCGTGACGGGTTACGGCAAAAATAGGTTTGCCTGAGCGAATGCGTGATGCCCACAGACTGGTCGAACCCGACTCTGTTAACGCGACAATGGCTTTTACATCGAGGTGGTTAGCGGTGTACATCGTAGCCATCGCGATCGCTTCATCCACGCGGCGAAACCTCTGATCCATACGGTGATGAGAAACTTGAGTTACTTTTTGACGTTCGGCTCCGCGACACACACGATCCATGGCCTTCACTGCTTCCACCGGAAAATTACCGGCAGCCGTTTCAGCCGATAACATCACCGCATCGGTGCCGTCGAGCACTGCGTTGGCAACGTCGAGGACTTCGGCGCGTGTAGGAATGGCGCTGTTAACCATCGATTCCATCATTTGTGTTGCGGTGATCACGATGCTGTCGCGCTCTCGTGTCAGCTCAATGATGTGTTTTTGCACACCTGGTAACTCTGCATCACCAATCTCAACACCAAGATCTCCTCGCGCCACCATAACTGCATCAGAGGCTTCGACAATTTCTTCTATATTTTCGACGGCTTCTGCCCGTTCGATTTTCGCCATGAGATAACCTTCGCCGCCGGCTTCACGCAATAGCCTTCGCGCGCGGTTAATGTCGTCAGCCGACCTCGGAAACGACACGGCAAGGTAATCAACTTTTATTTCAGCCGCCAGTTTAATGTCGGCCAAATCTTTTTCGGTTAACGCCTCGGCAGAAAGTCCTCCGCCCATGCGGTTTATGCCTTTACTGTTCGACAAATGGCCGCCGCGCTTGATGTTGCAGTGAATGCGTTCACCGTCCACTTTCTCGACTTCCATGGCAATCATGCCGTCGTTAAGCAGCAGCAGGTCACCGGCTTTCACGTCGTTGTGCAAATTTTTATAGGTGACGCCCACGGTACGTTGGTCGCCGTCGTGTGTACCAAGCCCCATGTCCAGAACAAACGACTCACCGTTGACGAGATCTACAGAACCTTCCTTGAAGCACTCGATGCGGATTTTGGGGCCTTGCAAATCACCCAGCACACCAATTATGCGTCCCTTAGCAGCCGCAACGTCGCGTACCAGCTTTATTCGTTGCCGGTGACTGTTGGCGTCGCCGTGAGAAAAGTTAAGTCGGACGACATTGACGCCCGCATCGAATATCTCGCCGAGGACTTCAGGATCATCCGTAGCAGGACCCAATGTAGCTACAATTTTAGTTCTGCGTCTCATCGGGACGGATTCCTCTTATGGGTTTACTAGTGTGCGCCGAATCGCGCAAGTAACGCTTAGCTAGATGCTGAGCGTTCTTCAAGAATGGCAACGGCTGGGAGAGTCTTGCCTTCCAAAAATTCCAGGAAGGCGCCACCGCCGGTTGATACGTACGACATGCCATCGGCAATAGAGAACGCATCAAGCGCCGCAAGCGTATCACCGCCACCGGCGATTGAGAATGCAGAACTTTCTGCAATCGCTTCGCCGACAACACGAGTCCCGTCGGCGAAACTGGCAAACTCGAATACGCCAAGAGGTCCGTTCCAGACTATGGTACCGGCGTCTTTGAGCATATCGGCAAGAAGCTTCGCGGTTACAGGACCAATATCCAGTGCCTGATCGTCGTCGTCCATTGCGTCCACGGTTTTAATTGTCGCTTCCGCCGTCGCCGAAAACTCTTTAGCCACGACTACATCAACAGGAATAGGAATTTTCGCGCCGCCTTTATTGCCTTGTGCAATTAGTTCTTTGGCTGTGCCAATCAAGTCGGCTTCATAAAGCGATTTGCCAACATTGTGCCCGGCTGCTGCAATAAAGGTGTTGGCAATGCCACCACCGACAATCAACTGATCAACTTTGGGCATGAGCGCTTTGAGCAAAGTGAGTTTGCTGGATACTTTGGAACCGCCCACGATAGCCACCAAAGGTCTTTTGGGCGTATCGAGCACAGCGCAAAGAGCGTCGAGCTCCGCCGCCAACAAAGGCCCGGCACATGCGACAGACGCATAGCGTGCTACGCCGTGAGTAGAAGATTGCGCCCTGTGTGCCGTGCCAAAGGCATCCATAACGTAAACGTCGCAAAGAGCCGCTAATTTTCGTGACAGAGCATCGTCGTTGGCTTTTTCTCCAACGTTAAAACGAACATTTTCACACAGCACCACCTGACCAGGTTTTACCTCAACGCCGTCCAGCCAGTTGGTTAGAAGAGTCACTGGATGCTCAAGCAACGCAGCCAGTCGATCGGCCACGGGTCGCAAAGAAAGCTCAGCGTCAGGCTGCCCTTCAATCGGGCGACCCAAATGCGACAGCACAATGACGGCAGCACCTTTCTCAAGTGCCAGGCGAAGAGTCGGCAGACACGCACGTATGCGGCGGTCATTGGTAACCTCACCATTTTTAACCGGCACGTTCATGTCTTCGCGAATCAATACGCGCTTGTCAGCAAGGTCGAGCGACTCCATTCTATACATCTAAAACTCCCGGGTGCCTAAGCTGCGTTGTGGAACGCAAGCATGGTATCCAGCATGCGCGAGGAAAAGCCCCACTCATTGTCGTACCAGGCACAGACTTTTACGAGACGACCATTCACTTTGGTAAGGCTCTCATCGTACGTTGAGCTCGCAGGGTTGTGATTGTAATCAATCGACACCAGCGGCTCGTCGCTGTAGCAAAGAATACCTTTTAGCTCTTTGCCTTCTGAGGCTTTGCGAACAACGTCATGAACTTCTTGCATGGTCGTATCGCGCGATGCAATGAACGACAGATCAACCATGGATACATTTATAGTAGGCACACGCATTGAATAACCGTCTAGCTTGCCGTTGAGTTCTGGTAATACCAAACCCACTGCGGCTGCCGCACCGGTCTTGGTCGGAATCATCGACATGGTTGCGGAACGCGCGCGTCGCAGATCTTTATGATACACGTCGGTTAAACGCTGGTCGTTGGTATAGGCGTGAATAGTCACGATCATACCCGATTCAATGCCTATTTCGTCGTTCAACGTTTTGGCAAGCGGAGCCAGACAGTTGGTCGTGCACGAAGCGTTGGAAATAACCTGGTGACTCGATTTCAAAATGTTGTGGTTCACGCCGTACACTACCGTCGCGTCGATGTCGCCACGGGCAGGCGCTGAAATGACCACACGCCTGGCACCAGCTTCAATATGCGCCATGCACTTTTCTGTGGTGCGAAACACACCCGTACACTCAAGCACTACATCTACTTTAAGCTCTTTCCACGGCAAGTCGGCCGGGTTCCGTTGAGAGCATACGCGAATACGATCGCCATTGACGATCATGTCGTCACCGTCCACCGAAACGTCAGCGTCGAATACACCGTGCGCTGTATCTCGTTGAGTAAGGTAAACGTTAGTTTCTACGTCGCCCAAGTCGTTCACTGCAACAATGCGAAATTCATCGTTGCGCCCTGATTCATAGAGCGCTCGTAAAACCATTCGCCCGATGCGTCCATAGCCATTAATTGCTACGTTTATTGCCATGTTTCAAAACCTCTGGTTGCGGCGCTAATCTTTCATCGATACGCCGCCCAATTAAATAATTGCTTTCGCTTCTTCAATAACCCGGTCAACCGTGATGCCAAGGTACTTGTACACTTCGGGCGCTGGCGCCGATTCACCAAAACGGTCAATGCCGATCACCCGGCCGTGCGTTCCTGCGTAGCGCCACCAACCACCGGTAACGCCTGCTTCGATCACTACTCTCGCCGTCACGTCCGCAGGCAATACGCTGTCTCGATAGCTTTGCTCCTGACGGTCAAACACGCTAGTGCAGGGCATAGAAACAACTCGTGCTTTGACACCTTGTGTAGCCAACTGCAACGCTGCATCTACAGCCAGACTCAACTCGGTTCCGGTACCCAGCAAAATAACGTCGGGTGTGCCGTCAGTGTCACGAAGTACATAGCCGCCTCTGGCCACGTTGGCAAGGGTCTCGCTTGAACGTTCTTGAAAAGGAACCCCTTGACGACTAAATACCAGACAGTGCGGCCGTTTTTCGCTTTCAATTGCGGCACGCCACGCCACGGCCGATTCGACCGTGTCACACGGTCGCCATACGTCAAGATTGGGCATCAGCCGGAGGCTTGCCAGATGCTCTACCGGTTGGTGGGTAGGCCCATCTTCGCCAAGCCCGATGGAATCGTGGGTGTAGACGAACATGGTGGGCACTTCCATGAGTGCGGCCATACGAACGGCGTTTCGAGCGTAATCTGAAAAGGTCAGGAATGTGCCGGAATACGGCTTAAAACCACCATATAGCCACAACCCGTTCATCATTGCAGACATGCCAAATTCGCGCACACCGTACCACACATAGTTGCCTTGCGGATCGTCGGGCGTGATGCCTTTGGATTGCGACCAGAACGTATTGTTGGACCCGGTCAGATCGGCCGATCCACCCATGAGTTCAGGCACGAGAGGTCCGAGACCCTCCAGAGCTTCCTGAGACGCTTTTCGAGTCGCCATCGTTTTGCCTTCGTCAGACAATCTTTGGATGACACTGTCAGCGTGTGCTTCCCAACCTTCTGGAAGACTCCCCGCCCAGCGTCGCTCAAGCTCTGCAGCAAGCTCAGGGTGGTCGGCTGTGTACGCATCGAATGCAGCGCGCCATGTGGCTTCGCTTGCAGCGCCCTGCTCGGTAGCATTCCAGGCAGCACGAATATCTTTCGGGATTTCAAACGGGCCATATTTCCAGCCAAGTTTTTCTCGGGTCAGTATGATTTCGTCGTCGCCCAATGGTGAACCGTGCGAAGAGGACTTGCCAGCCTTGTTAGGCGAGCCGTAGCCAATAACGGTCTTACAACAGATCAGTGTCGGTTTGTCCGATTGTGACCGCGCCACCTCTATTGCTTTATCGCACGCGTCGGTGTCGTGACCGTCTACGTTTTCGATCA
>QIGP01000445.1 GCA_003228965.1 Gammaproteobacteria bacterium | reverse complement strand
ATTCGTGGACGGCGCCCCTGAGCCCGAATTTCTCGATGGCGGCGTTGCCCATCACAGAAAATAGCCCTGCTATTCCCTGCAATAGGCGCCTGGCCCTCAAGAAATTCGAATCTCAGCGACACTCGCCCAGAATTAATCAGAGGTTCCTTAACGTTAAATTCGGCTTGAGATTAAGGTCACCGTGGACTTGGAGCTAAGGTTGCCTTTTTCGTGTGTAGGGTGCGTTTTGCAGGTGAGTGCCGTTAAATCGTTACCTCGATGTTACACGGCCGTTATATTCATAGGCTAACATCTGAAGGGTAAACAGGAATCTGGAGTATGGACCCCATGCGATTAAGCCGCTCAAAAATAGCCCTTATACTGGTTTCGCTTGGTGTTGCAGCTGGCTGTAATGCTGAGCGCGCGCCGTCGTTTCCCGAGATGCCACAGTTCACTCACACCGATGCATCTGAATGGATTAATTCGGAACCATTGACTCGTGCCGACCTGAAAGGAAGCGTCGTATTAATTGATGTTTGGACGTTCGCTTGTTGGAACTGTTACCGCTCTTTTCCGTGGCTGAATCAGCTGGAAGAGAAATTTGTCGACCAGCCCTTCAAAATCATTGGCGTTCACAGCCCCGAATTTGACTATGAAAAAGATCGGGCCAATATCGAAGCCAAAGTGGAGGAGTTCAAGCTACATCACCCCATTATGATCGATAACGATTTTTCCTATTGGAAAAAACTCGGCAACAAGTATTGGCCTTCGTTTTACCTCATCGATAAACAAGGTAAGGCGCGTGGTTACTGGATAGGTGAGACCCACGCAGGCGACAAGCGTGCTAAGGCTATAGAGAAGGCTATCGGCGAGCTATTGGCCGAGTAGGTTTTAAGGGCACCTCTAAATACTCATGTCGTCGTGAACCTTAAGTTGCAAGTCCCTGAGTATTTAGAGGTGGCCTTAACCGACGTTACGAGTGCTAGCGGTTTCTCCCAGAGAGACCTGGTTATAACCGTTGTTCTGGGCGTCGCGAAGTGCATTTTCGGCTAGCCCGATGGCAATTTCCGGTTTGTGCAAGCGTACCGGAGGAAGTGCTGCCAGGCCTACACTCACTGTAATTCGGTCGGCAATTTCCGAAGCTGGAAACGGCAATGCTTCGCTGTAAATCGATTTACGCATTTTTTCAGCAAAGCGGCCAGCGGTATCTCCGTTGGTTCCTGGTAACAAAACTGCGAATTTATGCTCACCAATGCGTGCAACCAGGTCACCAGCGCGCCGGAAAGAATCAGAGATAGAAGAAGCAATTCGCTGAAGTGCAAATTCGGCTTTCTCTTCACCATGGATATCGCGAAAATCTACGAAACTGTCAAGTTCTACAAGTAAAAGACTAATGTCTTTTCGTTCGCGTACGCACCGTTTGATTTCGTCGGTAAGACTGATGTCGAATTGCTGACGGTTGGCTACGCCTGTCAATCCGTCGACGCGGGCAACACGTTCAACTTGTGATCGAAGCGCGGCGAGCATGTCCGAGACCTCGCGGCGCCGGTGTTCCATTGCAACAGTTTCCGCTTTAGCCATGTTCAGATTGTCATTCATTTCCGCGCGAATTGTTTGTAGCTGCGCAACCACTTTTTCACTGCGGGTCAGGCGACCCGTCAGGTCCACGTTCCTGGTTGTCACGATTTTTAGTTTTCGCATGGTCGAGAACCACGCTACGAAGAGGGTGGCCGCAAGTAATAGTCCGCCGGAGCCTGCGACAACGGTGGCTAACTCTGCGCCATAAGCTGCTGAGCTTGCCGAGCACGATAGGACAATGACGGATGCGCGTATTAAGGTTGGCTTCACAGTTAGACGTCCAGCAAGAAAATCGAGTAGACTCATACCATAATCTGAAACTCACTTATAAACAGAGACCTAGTTCAAGGTTTTTGGGCTTCTGATCAACAGATTCAGTGAGAATTTGGCTGATAGTTGGTCTGAAGTACCGTTACCAGGGCTCGCTCAATCACATAGGTTTATCGATGTATCAGTTGCCTCCTGAGCTCCTGCAAAGGCTAGTAGACAGTCACGGGAACAAAATTCTTCAGCAAGGCAAGCGCGGCATAGAAAAAGAGTCACTGCGCATAGACCGATTAACCGGAGCATTGTCTCAGGCGCCGCATCCCAAGGCTTTGGGAGCAGCGCTGACCCACCCGTTTATTACTACCGACTACGCAGAAAGCCTGCTGGAATTTGTTACGCCTGCGCTATCCAGCAACGCCGAGGCGATTCAGTTTTTGTCCGACCTGCACAAATTTACCTATGCACATATTCAAGGTGAAACGTTGTGGCCGTGCAGTATGCCGTGTGGGTTTTCCAAGCACAGCGATGTGCCTCTGGCACAGTATGGCGATTCGAACGTAGGTCGCATGAAAACTATCTACCGGCGAGGTCTCGGCCACCGTTACGGCCGTATAATGCAAACAATTTCTGGTGTGCACTTTAATTATTCTCTACCCAAAGAAGTCTGGACGGCACTATGCCCCATGTTGGACTGCGACATCAGTTCGAACCAGTCCGCACAGGACTTTCAGTCTGCGGCGTACTTTGCCCTGATTAGAAACTTCAAACGACTGTCGTGGATTATTCTCTATTTGTTTGGAAGCTCACCAGCCGTGTGTAAGTCGTTTTTCCAGGGTGCCGATTCCGGGCTCGATGAATACCCTGGTAATACTGTGGCGGGGGAGTTTGCGACGTCGCTGAGAATGAGTGACATCGGCTACACCAACCACGCGCAATCTAGCCTGAATATCTCGGTTAATAGTTTGAACGAGTATGTGGCGGGACTGACCAGAGCTATATCCACTCCTTATCCGAACTATGTGGATATGGGTCTGTTCGACGGTGACAAGCAAATTCAGCTTTCTAGCTGCATATTGCAGATTGCTAACGAATTTTACAGTGTAGTAAGACCCAAACGAGTTGCTCTGAGCGGTGAAGAGCCAACAGCAGCGCTACGTAGGCGTGGGGTTGAATACGTTGAAATCAGAGCGCTCGATCTGGATCCGTTCAGTAGGGTCGGCGTAAATCAGGTAGAGCTAGACTTCGTGGAATGTCTGTTGCTGCACTGTCTATTTACCAGCAGTCCGGCAATAAGTGCTGTAGAGCAGGTCGAAATTGTAAACAACGATAACATTGTGGCTACCCACGGTCGCAAACCCGACCTACAGCTGCACCGGGCTGGCGCGAAGGTGGGTCTGAATGGCTGGGCGCGTGAAGTGTGTGAGGAGCTTCTCGTCGTGGCCGATGTGCTTGACGCCGAATCAGGGGAAACCCGGTTTTCCGACGCTGTACATCATCAGCTACAGGCGGTGGAAGATACTGCGCGCACGCCTTCGGCCCGGGTGCTCGAGGCGCTGTCTGCCAGCTCTATGACTTATAACGAGTTTGGCCTTGCCCGAGCGCAGACTATTGCTACCGAATACGCCGAAGAAGTCGACCTTGCTCCTGGCATCGACTCTGCAATGAATGAACTTGCGGTTGAGTCGTTGGCGAGGGCGGACGCTGTGAAAGCCAGGGACAAGGAAGATTTTGACGCGTATCTGGCCGATTACTTTGCCCGTGGTCTTGTCTGACCTTCTATCGTATTAGACATAATACCAGGTTGATTCAGGATTCAACGAACTGACCTTATTGAGAACCCGATCACGCAAGAAAGCCCGGCCGGCTGGCAAACTAAGTCCCAATTGAAGCCACCAAACGGCCGCGGGGCGTATGACCGATTCAAATAATAAAGCCAACATCATGGTAGTTGAGCAGGAGAGTTTTCTCGCCCGAATTATCTGCCGTGGTTTGACGCGTTCGGGATTTGCCGTGCGGCACTTTGCCGTAGGTGAAACCGCACTTGAGGAAATAGGGAAAGCATCTCCTGACTTTGTCATTGTTTCTACCGACATGTCTCCCATGAGCGGCGAAGAGTTTTGTCGTCGACTTCAATCGGAACATCCTGACAGGTCCTTCCCCGTATTTGTGATGACCGATTCGGCGCAGGATATGTACACACGCTGGAGTCACTGGTTTGCCAATTTCCGCATGATAGACAAGCCCATCAGTTTGCGTGCCATCGTTGAGTCGATCGAAAAACATCAGGGGCAGGCCGCCTGATGACAAACGCAAAAAAAGAAAAGCAGTTTAACCAGGCGCTGCGCTCCATTGACTACTCCAAGTACGGCTGGCTCGTGCGAGCTGGTCTGCGCGGTGCGCTTGCAGTGGTTGTATGCGACCTTGAAGGCCATCGCGTATGGGCGCTCGCCCAAAATTCGCAGAACGCTTACGCACCGGCTCTTACCGCTCTGAACCATGCAGTTCCTGACTGGCCGCATACCGGCCTTGGGATACGACGCTGTACTGTCTCGGACAACACGTCGGCTTATATTACGAGCATTTGTGACGCCTCGAAAACACCGATGGGTGGACTGTTTGTGTTGGTTGAAAACTCCAACAAAGATCTTGAATACAATGCGCTGTCGTCTTCTATACACCGCATCACCAATGTACTTGGTGTGGATATTGCGAAGCAAAGCGAACTCGACGCTATGGGTGACGAGTTGCTTCAGCGCTACGAAGAACTCAACCTGATCTACAACACGCAAGACAACATTAAATATTTTGATGAAGGCCAGGACGCCTTGCGTAATTTGGTCAAGCGCACAGCAGAATATCTCGACGCTTCGATTTGTATGGTGACGATGGCTGAGCGCAAGCTCATAATTCCGCACGTTAATAAAGCGTCCGCGCCGCTCGACTACGACACCGTGCTGCAAATTTCTCGCTCCGAAGTTTACGACCAGGTGTCGTACCGTAAAACTCCAATGGTTCACAATGGCGATGCAGAGCATCGACACATTTTCGGCGATTTTGACTGCAAAATGCTTGCCGTACCGATTTTCGATGAAAACAACGAAGTCATAGGCACCATTGTGTTAGCCAATCATATCGATGCCGAGGATTTCACTGGTAGCGATAAGAAGCTGATTGGATTGATGGCACATAAAGCGTCACGAATCATTCAGGTTAACTATGATTCGCTGACTGGCATGATGACGCGCAACGGCTTTGAGTATCATCTCGAAACCGCGCTCTATGTTGTGCGTTACAAGCAGCTGCACCATTGTGTGCTCAATATTAACATCGACAGGCTCCACGTTTTAAACGATACGAGCGGCCACCACGCAGGTGACGAATTAATCAAACGCGTTTCCGTAGCTATTCGCGATAGTCTCGGCGAGGACGATGTGGTGTCCCGTCTTGGTGGTGGAGAATTCGGAGTACTGCTGTGTGATCAGGCCATTGAGTTTGGAGAGGCCGCCGCCGAACGCATTCGTTCGGAAGTAGCAAAAATTGAATTTAGTTGGGAAAACAAACGTTCTCCCGTGAGCGTCAGTATTGGCGTGGCGCCGATGGAACCGGATACTCAAAGCATTATTAGTTTACTGAGCTACGCCGAGCTTGCGTGCTCTGCCGCTAAAGACCTTGGGCGCGATCGTGTGCAGCTTTATCAAAACGACAACACCATGCTGATAAGACGTCAGGCGCAAATACACTGGTTGGGTCGTTTGCATACCGCGCTTCGAGAAGATCAGTTCCAGCTCTTTGGTCAACCCATTCAAGCTATTGGCAAAGACAAAGGCAAAGGCAAAAAACATACTGAAATACTGCTCAGGCTTGCGGATGACAAAGACGGGTTAATGAGTCCGGCAGAGTTCATTGGTGCTGCGGAACGTTACAACCTGATGCCAGCCATTGATCGCTGGGTGGTGCGTAACACCCTTAAGATGCTCATGGCCAACCTACCTGCAAGGTTGCTCAACGAAAGTACCTGGGCAATCAATTTGTCAGGTCAAACGATCAGTGACGGTAACTTTCTGAAATTCATTGAAGAGGAAGTTGAGCGAACCGGAATTAATCCAAGCTGTTTGTGTTTCGAGATTACGGAAACGGCCGCGGTTACCAACATACGTAAAGTGACCAAGTTTATGGAGCAAATGAAGCATCAGGGGTTTCGCTTCTCGCTAGATGATTTTGGTACCGGGCTGAGCTCGTTTGCGTATCTTAAAACACTTCCCGTTGACTATCTGAAGATCGACGGCGAGTTTGTCAAAGAAATAGCAACCGATCGAGTGTCGGCGTCGATGGTGAGCGCTATCCATCAAATCGCTAAAGAGATGGGCTTACAAACAATTGCCGAGTTCGTAGAAAACCAGGCCATTGTCGATAAGCTTGAGGAAATTGGTGTCAACTACGCACAGGGATACCATTTGGGTAAGCCTGGGCCGCTTATGGAGCAGTTGGTTGACTTTACGTCAGGGCTCGCGGTCAGCAGCGAGGCCAAAAGTTCAGGCGGCAGCGCTGAAGACACGATTGTCCATTTGCAGGTCGGCGGGTAATTCAACCCGCCTTTGGAAAGTCCAACTAATTTTGCGTAAAAAAACCCCGCTCTACGCGGGGTTTGAATTGTTGTTATTTTTATTTATACGGCAATCACCGTTCCAATACGACAATACCGCGGACTATTGTTTTCCAAACTAGGCGTTGCAATATCCGGGCCAAGTCTCAACGAGGCCGCGAAACCGTTGTTTTTAATCTTGTTCGTCATATGTAAAATTCGTTATTGTAAAAATTTCTGACGTCTCGCTGCGTCGCATTTGCCACATTTTTTTACTACCGTCGTTCGGATATGTGCGTTCATTCACGGACGGTTCATAGTCGTTCAAGTAAAGTACAACCATGACAGCACGTTACTATGCATCTTTTGTGGTTGCCCTAAACCCCACCAATTTAGCCAATGAACAAGGCCGCGTTGTCGAAGTCGACGACAAATTTGGTGAGCTTCTCGATTTTGACGATGTGGCTGAAATTATCGCGGACAATCTGAATCTGAAGACCCAATCAGTGACTGTCTACCACTGGTCCCGCATTCACTAGTTAGTGCCTGAAGGGCACCCCTAACCCGGCTCAGACCGATATTCTGAAATCTTCACTTGATCGCGTGGCGAATTCCGTTAACATGCGGTGAATTTTTTTTCTGCCTGAGGCACTTTTTACGCTTAACCGCGTCGAACCAACATGCCTAAAATAATAAGCCCCAATTTAATCCGCACTCCACTAACACTAGCCACCGTTTGTACCCTGATCGTAGCGGCACCGCTGTCTCTGCAGGTGTCCGCCTCTGATATTGAAGAGATCCAGGTGACTGCGACTCGGGGCGCTAGTAATACCGGTGACGTCGTCAACGCTGTAAGTGTGGTCGATGCGGAACGTCTTGAGGAGTTGCAACCCGGGCTTATTACCGATGCGTTACAAGGCGCACCTGGTGTGTTCGTTCAGCAAACCACCCCAGGGCAGGGAACAGCAATTGTTCGCGGCTTGAAGGGTTCCGAAATTCTTCACCTTGTAGATGGCATGCGCCTTAACAACGCGTTGTTCCGAAATGCGCCCAATCAGTATTTGGCCCTGGTCGATCCCTGGATTGTCGGCCGCTCTGAAGTTGTGCGGGGACCTTTGTCGTCGTTATACGGCTCAGACGCCATGGGCGGCGTTGTGCAACTATTTTCAGCGCGCCCCAAGTTTGATGGTAATGCGTGGACTACCGAGGGGCGTGTTCGTTTAAGTTACGACAGCGCCAATCTCGGTAAAACCGTTAACGCAAGCATCGCAGGCGGACACGACTCTCTATCTACCGGAGCTTCTATAAGTTATCAGGCATTTGACGATGTTCGCACAGCCGATCGACGAATTCAGTCACCAACGGCTTTCGACGCGAGAGCGGCTTCGGCGTTTGTGAGCATGGTTGACAAGGCCGACCGTGAATGGGATTTCTCTGTTCAGTATCTTGAGCAGGACCATACGCCTCGTTACGACGAACTGGTCCCAGGATTTGGGCAAACGGAGCCTGCGTCAGAAGTGTTTTTGTTTTCGCCTAATTCACGGTTGTTTGTTCACGGGGTTCATCGTTCCGGCGGTTACAGCGCCTGGCTGGATAAACTTGAAGTACACGTGGGTTTTCAACAGATGACCGATGGACGACGTACGCGCGACCTTGGTTCTGACAGGCTTAGAGTCGAAGACAACAAGAGTGACTTGTTTGGTTTTACCGTCCAGGGCAACGCGGCTCAAATGGGCCGCCATCACATCAGCTATGGCGTAGATATTTACTACGACGAAGTGTCCAGTGAGCGATTGCAAACCACCGTGTCGACCGGCGAGGTTGCAGCAATTGGCGCTCGATTTCCGGACGGATCCACCATGCGCAATCTCGACGCTTACTTGCATGACAGCGTCGACCTGAACGATCGGGTGTTGCTCGACATTGGTTTGCGCTTGAGTAACGCCGAAGTTGAGTTGACCGCAACCGACACCGGTCCTGCTGCCACAGTATCCAATACCGACGTGTCGGGCAGTCTAGGTGTGCGCTACGCGTTTAGCGATACATGGAGCGGCATTGCCAATCTGGCCCGGGGATTTCGTGCGCCCAACATTTTTGACCTTGGAACGCTCGGCGAGCGACCGGGTAACCGTTTCAATGTGTCCAACACGTCGCTTGGCCCGGAAACTGTAGTAACAGCTGAAATGGGCGTGCGTTTTAATTCTGACCGGACCTCCATTGAGGCCGTGCTCTGGGGCAGCGACTACCAGGACAAAATTGTCTCGATATTTACGGGTGGAGTTAACGCCAACGGCCGCGATATTGTTCAAAGTCAAAACGCCAGCAGCGTGTCTTTAACAGGAGCCGAAATAGCCGCTAAATTTTTAGTGACCGAAGCTCATAGTCTGAATTTAACGGTTAACTACACGCGTGGCGAAACAGAAGAGGAGGGCAGTGTTACGCAACCTTCTGACCGCATTCCTCCACTTAACGGTCGTGCTGCGTGGCGCTATACCAAGAGTAATTGGTGGTTCACGTCCGAAGTGATGTTTGCGGCTGAACAAAATCGTTTGAACTCGCGAGATGTCCGAGATCCGCGCATAAATCCATTAGGAACACCTGCTTGGGGCAGCTTAAACCTCGGTTTTGGAATTTCTCCAAGCGACAGGTGGACCGTGGTTACGCGTTTTGAGAATATGTTAGATCGCCAATACCGTCGTCACGGCTCTGGTGTTGATGCTCCAGGTCGAAGTGTACGAGTTTCTGTTGAGGGTCGTTTCTAAACTACTAAAACTAAAACGAAAAATAATTTTCTTCCGGCCTGTCTTCAAACTTTCCTATCGGCCAATTGGTCACTGTGTTTTCTATTTTGAAGGCCTTGCTTTCATATATGTAAAACATGTCTATAGACAAGTGACTGGCTGTGTGTGCTCCTTCATGCACTGCATCAATGTGTAGCTTCCTGGTATACATCCTTATTATTCAGTAAAAACAAAGGCTTAACTAAAACAAGCATCTCTCTTAGGCAGGTGGATATTATGTCAATATTGCTTTCTCTTTAGAGCGAGTGGGGGCATACTCAAGCGCTCGACGGGGCACTTGGTTTTAGAAAAATAATGGGATCCCGCCGTTACATCACACTTCTCTAGCAATTGCTAACTCTTTTAATCAGGGGGAAATATGCATAACTCCGCTACTTTCAAACCGTCTTTACGGACGTGGGTCAGCGGTCTTTTTGTGATCCTTTTTGGTTTGGCTCCTATGGCTTCAGCATCTGCTGCTGAAATCTATGGCATGCCGGCTGCTCGCGTTGAGCAAAGCCGCGGTGTCGATAGTGCCGTAGACTACGAAAGCCTGACCAAAATGGGATTATGGGACGATCGAAACTATCAGCTTACCGCTGCCGATTTAAAATTCTTGTCACCGAAGGAAGGTGATGTATCAGCCCAAATTCCGGTGTTCTTCCGTGTTGAGCTGCGTAAAGCGTGGCCACACTTGCAAACTGAAGGCTCAGCGCAATATCCACGTGCTGCCTGGCCGATGTTTAAGCGGAAATACGGCGGCATCGAACGCAACGGTAAAGTTTGGGGTCCTGACTTCAATGCTAACCGCGTCGTTCCTGTAAACGGCGAGCTGCGCATCACCCAGATTCGCAACGCCAACGAGCCTACGATTGAAATCAACAAAGCTCAGCCTCAGTTCGCGATTGCCGGTGCAAACAACAACGGCGGCCAGGAAATGTACTACTCTCACGACGGTGGTGAGACCTGGACTATTCAAGGCGTATTGCCTAACACTTGCTGTGACCCAACAGTTGACTGGTCTTTTGACGGTTCAATCGGCTATGCCGCCGCACTGAGTGGATCTATTGGTGTGTCAGCCTGGCGTACCACCGACTTTGGTGTTACCTGGTCTAACCGTATCGATATCACGCCAAGCGGTAGTGACAAAGAATGGGTTCACGTCGACAAATCTGGTACGTCTCCTCACCAGGACAATGTATACATTACTTACCACAACGGTAACATCATGCAGTTTGCCCGTTCAACGGACATGGGTCTGACTTACGACATCCAGTCGTTTGGTGGGGCACCTACCGGTATCGGTAGTGACATCACTACCACTTCAAACGGCGACATCTACTACGTATGGGCTTCAACAGGCACCAGCACAGTTCAGATGCTGAAATCTACCGACGGTGGTGATACTTTTGCGGCCCCGATTAGCATTACTGGAACAAGCGGTAACTTCGACTTCCCGATTCCAGCAATGGAATCACGTCGTGCATGGATTTATGCTGCAACAGATGCCGATAAT
The DNA here is from genome assembly GCA_003228965.1 of Gammaproteobacteria bacterium. GTDB lineage: Bacteria > Pseudomonadota > Gammaproteobacteria > Steroidobacterales > SZUA-146 > SZUA-146. The sequence continues at coordinate 1,056 of QIGP01000445.1, read as the reverse complement.
TCCGGTGGTCCTAACGACGGTAGTATTTACGTAGCGTTTACGGACATAGTTGGTATCGAAAGTGGTGTTGCTGCAAACAACCACACCCAAATCGAAATATGGTATTCACGTGACGGCGGTGCTACATGGAATGTCTCTATTCCACACGCAACTAGCGACATTGACACAGTCGACCGTTTCAACCAGTGGATGACCGTCGATGAGCAAGGCAACGTCCACGTGGTTTACTACGACACGCGACACTCTGCTGGCCGTTCTGGTGTCGATCTGTACTACACAATCTCAACCGATGGTGCTCTTACCTGGGACACGCCAACACGTGTTTCTGGCGAAACATCAGTCAACCTTGCTGACGGACAGGAATGGGGCGATTACAACGGTGTTTCAGTTGTAGGCGGTAAAGTGATTCCAATCTGGACCGACAACCGTGCAAGCGGTGGTAGCGGTAAAGACGCTTTCGTTGCTGACGTGACTAACGTTGGTGCCGGACCTAACTTCCTGCTTGGCGCGGACAACTCATCTTTCGATATTTGTGTGCCCGACAATGTGAACGTTGGTTTAAACGTTGGTTCTTTGCTTGGATTTGTAAGTCCTGTTACATTGAGCACCGGCGCCGTTCCTGCTGGTTTCGTAGTTAACTTCACTACGAATCCTGTTGTACCTGGTAACACTTCCAGCGCTTCTATTACCGCAGGTGGATCAGTAGCTTCAGGAGCTTACAGTATTGACCTCATCGGCTCAGCCGCTGGTGTTGACGACCGGGTTGTTGGTATCAACATCGACGCTGTTGATGCTGTTCCAGGATTGGCCGGACTAACTTCGCCAGCCGACGGTGCAGCTGATACGGGCTTGTCGCCAACTCTGTCATGGACAGGTGCCGCTCAGGGAGTGAATTACCTCGTTCAGGTAGCAACTGATCCAGGGTTTGCGAACCTGGTTGATACAGGCGTTACCGACTCCAACAGCTTTGCCATTAGCGTTCCTTTGGACATTTTGACCACTTACTACTGGCGTGTCCGAGCTGATAACACATGTGGTGATGGTGCGTTTACTGCT
>QIGP01000350.1 GCA_003228965.1 Gammaproteobacteria bacterium | reverse complement strand
GTTTTCGAATAGCGCAACGGGCGATGGTGCCCGCGAAACAGCGAAATCGCCCAGGAGTGCTGCTATATTGACCAATTTGCAGATACATCAGCTTGGCGAGACGGTTCGAATTGAGCGCAACACAATTGTGATCGTGAATTCCGTAAATACGCCCGTTTATGGATGGACACTAGCTAGGCATTCTGTCATGAACGCGTACAAGATTCCTGCCGGGCCCCAAGAAACCTCACTTGAGATAAAACGCAGTCAGTTTATTACTTTCGTCGATCATACAAAAGGGGTCGACAGCGCCAAGGCCTTTATGGCGTCGTTGCGCAAACGTCACGCCGACGCCAATCACCATTGCTACGCCTACGTAGCCGGTGCTCCGGATGATATATATCAGATAGATAAAGGTGACGACGGCGAGCCACGTGGTACGGCTGGGAAGCCTATGCTAAACGTACTTCAGCATTCTGGTGTTGGAGAAGTTTGTGTGGTTGTCGTGCGTTACTTTGGTGGCGTCAAGCTCGGCGCGGGCGGCCTGGTTCGTGCTTACACTCAGTGTGTAAGCACTGCGATGGCGGAGCTTGCAATGCTTGAATTTGTGCGTAAGGCGAGAGTCGATATTACGTTGCCGTATTCACTCTTGGCACAGGTTGAACATTGGCTTGCTTCAACGGACATCGACACGATCCACAAACGTTTCGAGTCCGACGTTCAGTTAGAGCTGGACGTACCGGAAACACAGCTTCAGGAGACGGTTCAGTCGCTTCAGGATTTAAGCCAGGGAACTATTCTTTTTCAGATTAAGAAAGACAATATTTAATTTCCACGACGAGGTTCAATATATACTGTGGGAGCGGCTTCAGCCGCGAATAAATACCACAGCGAGGTTCAATCGCGGCTGAAAGGCTGTGCTATTCTTTTATCCAACTATTAAGTTTGGAGGTCGCATGGCAAACGAGAAAATTGTTGAGCTTGAGCAGAAGTTATACGCAATGACTTTGGAGTTGAATACGCTCAAGAAAGAGGCTGCCCATGTGGCCGTGCCTAACTACACATTCACCACTTTGGAAGGCGAAGTATCGCTGCTGGAGTTGTTTGCTGATAAAAGCAAAATGCTGCTAATCCACAATATGGGCCAAGGTTGTCGGTACTGCACGTTGTGGGGTGACGGCCTTAGCCCGTTTCTGCCACACCTTGAGTCGGCCGTAAGCGTTGTTATGGTTTCACAAGATGAGCCGCCACTGCAGCGTCGTTTTGCCAATTCTCGCGGGTGGCGTTTTCGTTGGGCGTCGCACGGAGGTGGTGCCTACATCCAGGAGCAATCCGCGGTAGCCGGGCAAAACAATTACCCGGGTGTAGTTGGTTACGAGCGTGACGGCGATCAAATTTACAGGACTAATTCATCGCCGTTTGGCCCGGGCGATCTTTATTGCTCGTTATGGAATCTATTGGGTGTTGTTGGTCTGGACGAGAGTAATTTTACACCGCAGTACAATTACTGGAGTCGGCCTACGAAACTGGACGACGGTGGAGACAACGTTCTCGATTGATTCGTCCAGGTAGTAATCCTTTGTATCAGGCGCCGCGTCTGTCGCGAGGTGGCGACCGCGCTATCGTACTGCGAGGAAAAGTTGTTGTATAGGTTGCGGACCTTCTGTTCGTCAGAGGGTGTGTCGTCCGTAATCGAGTCATTCCAGGATTTTGAGTGTTTAGGCATGCGTTCTAGTTTTCACTGGCCTGATGCTTGGAAAAACGCATTGTCAGAGGGTTAAAGCAAACGTCCACAGTATCAAACGCAGAGACCAGTGTACGCACTATGCATTCCTGATCGATTGTCTCTTCAGTAGTAAGCGACAGCCGCAACTGCTGCGCAAGAGGCGCAAGTTCTCGATGCAGCGGTTCGTACAAGTCCGTATTGAGTCGAGGAGACGGGCCTGAAAATTCAAATTCCACCATTAGCATGCGAGCCTCGTCGTTGTCTGACGGAAGCTGCACGTTGAAATAAGCGGGTCTGAACCAGTTGAGTTCATTGGGGCGCACAGAGTCGTCCGCGTCAAATTCGCCGGCTTTGGTTGTGTAAAACTGATCGAACGCATAGGTGACAGCCGCAGGTCGGCTTGTGTGCACCAGGTACATGCCTGCAGACAGCGCAGTGAATTGGATAACGCCGATAATTGTCAGGTCTCGTAACAGCTGATTGATGGGCTTGGCGCGGTTGTAGATCACTAGCGTTAGTAGTGGTCCAAGGACCATGTCAACGCCTGCAATAATTTTGATGCCCTCAATGCCGCCGGCTGTTGAAAGCAGTGCACCAGGGAACATGACAAAGGCAATGAATGCCGACAACGCGACCAGAAGACCAAGACTCAGTAGTAAGTGGCTGAAGAAAGCGCCCCAACGAGTGGCGGGCAGTTTAACGGCTGTATTCATCGATAGCTCTCTTGAGTTATATTCGTGTTTGACTCTGGCAACCTCGCAGCTTTATGGGTAGCGGCAGCGCATTGTGGCGGAGTCGGGTACGGCGTTAGTTTATGCCGAAAATGATATTGGTTTTCGGCCGAAAATCAAGGGCGCAAGTCTCAGGAAGCGTTGCGAAAGGCGAGCAGAACCGGCATTCGGGCGGCGCGGAAAGCCGGGAAGAACCCTCCAACGAGGCCGATGAGCAGGGCAAGCAAGATGCCTTGTTTAAACAGCTCAGGCGAAAGCCTGAAGTTAAAGACGACCTGGGAAAAGCTGCCGCCAAGTGTTGAGGCCGTAACGCCGTCCAACAGCAGGTAGGCCGCTATCGACCCGACAACGCCACCAATGACTGACAGCACCACTGATTCGGCCAGAGTGCCAGCAAAGGCCGACAGGCTGCTGAACCCGAGCGTACGTAGCGTCGCGATTTCCGTGGACCTTGCCGCAACCGAGGTGTACATGGTGTTCAATGCGCCAGCCAGGGCACCCAGAGCCATGACGATGCTGAGTCCCCAGCCCAAAGTGACGATGCCTTGTAGCGCTTTGCCCTGGCTTGAGAAATAGTCGGATTCGGTTTCAATGTCAACCTGCAATCGGGGTTCGGCGGCCGCAAAATCGATGAGCGGTTGTACGTTGCCCGGTTTGGCAAGTCTGATACGCATGGTCTGAAAGGTTGAGCCACGGTTGAATTGACTTTGTACGGTAGGTGCGTCGGCCCAGAGTTCGCTTTCGAATGCCGTGCCGCCCGTTGAGAACACGCCCACAACTTCCCATTCGGATTTACCGAAGCGAGTACGTTTGCCCAGTTCGAATCCCTGGAACTCTTTGGTGACTCCCTGGCCTACAATAATTTCGTTGCGCCCTGACTCAAACATGCGTCCTTCCACGATTTCAACGTTCTCACGAAGCTCAATTCCGGTCGGAGAAATGCCGCGCATCGGTATGTTGACTTCAGTTTGTGAGCTGCGCTTGATGCCGTCGACAATCACGTACAGTTCAGCTGACGCTATGGCATCGCCGTTGGCGTCTTTGGCAATGCCAGGTGCGCCCAGTAACAAGTTGACATTGTCGCGCGAAATGGTGCTGTTCAGTTCAGACTGTGAGCCCACCCGGCTTGCGATGGCGATGTTTTCGCTGCCGGTGCCTTTAAGGGTTTCCTCAAACCCGTTAGCCATTGCCAGAAACGAAAGCAACACGGCGACGACTACCGACACCGCGAACACGGCGGCTAACGACATCCAGAGTCGCTGGGGCAGGCTGCGAAGGTTCATCATAATGACGGTCCACATTTGCGAAAGTAGGCTGCTCATAGGCTTTCTCTGGTCCTGGTTTTTTTAAGTCCGGCTGAAAGAAGTAATGATGTTCAGTCGCAATGCGTTGATTGCGGGGATAATACCGGTCACAAGCCCCATGACAATCATGATGCCAACGGCTTTGAGTACAATGCTCTGATCAATAATTAACGTTGGTATTGGCGTCGACGACTGGCTTAACATGTAGATAATGCCTCGTGCTGCTGCAAGCCCGAGCAGCCCGCCGATCAGGGCAATTAACAGTGATTCGGCGAGTACCATGCGGAAAATTCGAGGGGATCGAAACCCGAGTGTTTTCATGACTCCAATTTCGCGAGTGCGTTCGCGAATGGCCAATACCATTGAGTTTCCTACAATCACCAGGATGATAAAGAAGGCGGCTAGAACAACCGACGATATAATTAATCCGATGTTACCGATTTGCTCTATGAACGCTTTGTTGAAGACCGCTTCAGGCATCGACTCGGTTTCGTATTGAGTGTTCTGGAATAGACTATCGATCGACGAAATGACTTTCTCGTTATTACCAGGATCGTCGGTGCGTACCCCCATCCAGCCGATCATGCCACGGCCAAACGACTGCGTTTCGTTGAAGTAGTCGTAGTGGAAATACAGCGATGTCGTGTCAGTTTGTTCATCTTCGCCGGTATAGATTGAGACAATGTCGAAATCCCAATCTGTGCGACCGTCGGTCTGTGAAAAGATGTTTGAGTTGAGCGGTATGCGGTCGCCCACTTGCCAGCCGTACAGCTCAGCGGCTTTTTTACCCACGATCAGTCCCTGGCGATTTTTGACCCATGCGGCCTTTTCAGTTTCGGGCATGACGTATTCATTGAAAACACGTAAAAAACTTTCCGGGTCTACTGCCATCGTAACTACCATCTTTTGTGGGTCCTGGTAGTAGCCTCCAAACCAGTTGAGGTGGACAACATCGATCACATTCTCTAAAGCCCGCACGCGATTCACGTAGGCTATTGGCAGTGGCTGAGTAAAATTTATTTTGTTGAGCACAACCAGCCTGTCGTCGGCGGCAAGGTCAACCCCGGAATTCAGAAACGACTGAAAGGCCGTCAGCAAGGCGTAAACCATGAATGCTATAAACGTAGCGAACAGGGTTAGAAACAGTCGCAACTTCGCGCGTGTGAGGTTCTTAAAGACAAGGTAGAGATCGCTCATGTGACAAGTTCCTTCTCAACGAATTCGCCCTTGTCGAGGTGCAGTGTGCGCTTGGCAAATTCGGCGGCGCGGGGATCGTGAGTCACCATGACAATGGTTTTATTGAACTTGGTGTTGAGCAGCTGCAGGATGCCCAAGATTTCGTCGGCAGTTTCGCGGTCCAGGTCACCGGTCGGTTCGTCACACAGCAGCAGTTTGGGGTCAGAAACCAATGCCCGGGCAATCGCCACGCGCTGTTGCTGACCGCCCGACATTTCACCGGGTTTGTGGCCGGCACGATCGGCCAGGCTTACAAGTTCCAGTGCAGCAGCAACGTTTCGTTTACGCTCTTTGCTTTTCAATTTGGTTAGAAGTAGTGGCAGTTCCACGTTGCGTGCCGCATTTAACATGGGCATCAGGTTATAAAACTGGAAAATAAAACCGATGTTGTTGGCTCGCCAGCCAGCGAGCTGTCCTTCGGATAGTGTGTCGACGCGGCCGCCGTCAAACGTGACTTCGCCGGACGTTGGCTGGTCCACACCACCAAGCATATTGAGCAGCGTTGTTTTACCAGAGCCTGAAGGGCCCATGATGGCCAGGAAATCACCGCGCTCAATTTCCATATTCAAGTTATCGAATACGGTGATCTTCTCTTTGCCTTTTACAAAGCTCTTGGTTACGTTGGTAAGTTTATATAAAACGTCGTCTGACATGACGGATCTCCGTTTGAAATCAAGTTTCGGTGCCGCGCATGAACGCAACTCTAACGCCCATGTCGGGCAGAATTCGAGCGTCTTTCTCCAGTATACCAATACGCACGCGCACGGTAGCTTTGGCCCGGTCGGCCGTGGGAATGATGGCAATGACTTCCGCCGGTATTTCCCAGTCGGGGTAGGCATCCAGATTAGCCAGTACCGGCTGCCCGGCGAATACGCGGCCGATGAAGGACTCGTTCACGTCCACTTCGATTTCCAGTGAAGTCATATCGACAATGGTGCAAATGCCCGTGCGCGTAAAGCCACCTCCGGCGGACCCGGGTGAAATTATCTCGCCTTTTTGAGCGTTTTTAACGGTGACTACTCCTGCGAAAGGGGCGCGAATGGTGTGATCGTCGAGCCTCTCTTGCTGACGTTTCACCTCGAGTTTCGATACTTCAGTGTTCGCACGGGCGCTTTTAATCTGCGCTGTCAGTGCATCAACCTGAGCCACCGAGCGAGACAGTTCGGCCTCTGAAACCAGAGATTGTGCTTGTAGTTCTTTGGCGCGACTGAGCACCCGGTTGGCCTCGTCGAGGTTGGCCTGAATGCTGTTTATTTGGGCACGCTGAGCATTGAGTTGAGAACGGGCGAGTTCCACGTTCACGGTAGCAAGCGCGTCGTCCAGCCGTGCCAGTACCTGACCAACATCTACGACCATACCTTCTTCGACGTTGACTTCGGTAATGAGCCCTGTGATTTCAGACGACACCGTGGCAATGCGTCGCGCTGTAATATAGCCAGACGCATTTAGAATGCGCGCGTCTTCGTTTTCAGTTGGCGGCCGCGTGCTCGACGATTTAGTTGCCACCGAATTTGGTTGTGTTGATGGTGCGGGTGCTTGCGTTTTTTCAGCGACTACGACTTGAGGCTCCGGCGCAAAAAACTTAAGCGCGATGAAAGCGCCTGCAACTGCAGTGACCGCCGCCAGCGCAAGGGCGGCCCACGGCGACCAGCCACCCGGTTCGACGGCAGACCGGTCTATGGTCAATTGATCGAGAAGTTCGCTCGTGTCCTTCATTAGTGAGTCCCGGGTGTTCAGATGTGCCCTTAAGCCTGCGCCAAGAACAGTGTCCCAAAAATGGACTGTACATACCAGCGAGAGCATAAATGGTGCAGGATCAAGAAGTATAGACAATTTGACCCCGGTTTAGAACGAGGTCGGCGCCTTAAGCTGGTTTAAAAGCGCGGCTCATTAGTCCGGGTTTAGATTGGCTGCGTATCGCTTGCGTTGAACACACGGCATAAAAAAAGCAGTGCCGACAAACTGGCCGGCACTGCTTCACGTGTTGTTACACGGGCGTCGTGTTACTTGGGCTTGCGGAATTTCAGGGTCATGCGATCCGATTCACCAATTCCTTGCATTTTCTCTCGCAAGCTTGCGTCTTCGCGACTGGTCACCATTGACGGCGGCAGGCGCCAAACAATCTCTTTAACGCCAGGTACGTCTTTGGCGTTGGCGTTAACTTCGCTTGCGCCGACATATTCAAAACCGGCCTTCTTCATGAAAGAGATGACGTCGGCTTGCTTGAGGTAGCCACGATCACCGCTCACTGAGGCGGCAGGCGCGTCTGCAGGTGCACGATGTTGAACGACACCGACAATGCCACCTGGCTTGAGTGTACGCATGGCGTCGTTGAGCGCGACTGACAGGTAGCCACCCTTGCTTTCAAATCGACTCAGGTTATGCAGCGCTCGAATAAAGAGCACGGCGTCGGCTTTTCCGCTCATGGTGGCGGGCATATCGCCGAACTTGAACGCGGCGACAAGCGCGTCACCCTCGTTTCTCCAGCCGGTAGCTTCGGCAGTCCAGTCGGCTGTCCAGGTTTTCTTTTTCTCGATTTGTTCAGGCGGAAAGAAGCCAAACAACGGCCACATAGCCTGAGCGTAATCGACACCGACCAGTCGGCCGTCCTGGCCCAGGTAAGGAATCAGTACTTTTGAGTACCAGCCGCCTCCTGGCAGTGCTTCGATCACGGTCATGCCAGGGGCAATGCCGAAAAATGCCAATGTTTCTTGTGGGTGGCGGGCGCCGTAGCGGGCTTGCGTTTCTTCGTCTTGTTGTGACAAGGCGCGTGTAAGCTTGCTGTTGTCAACGCGGAAATTTTCGGTGTTAGTATCCCTAACGTCGTTGTAGGTGCTGCAGCCTAGCAGCAATACGGAAGCGAGAATGGGCAAATAAACTTTCATAGCAGGTCCCTCGGATGCGTGTCTGGAGTCAGTTTCAAAATTGATTGGATTTTAGCAAAGAGTCACTATACCGGAAAACAATTGCAACTCGCAGGGTTCGGACACTTAAAAGTACCGCAATGGCTCATTTTTGCCGCTGGAATTTAGTGAAGTTGCTATTATTATTACCTCAGGCATTCATAGGTACCCTACAGATCCGGGGTACACAAGGGTAAATCATGAAAAAATTCTCCACAATTCGAAACCTCGCCACGAAACGCAAAGGCGGCCCAGCGGTTTTGCAGGAGTTGCTGCCGGCCGGAACATCGGTACGCAAGCTAAGAGCTCTGCCGAACGATCGTGTCCTTGCCACTATGACGCGCTGTATTAATAACGCTGGTTTCAACTGGTCTGTAGTCGAGAAAAAGTGGCCCCAGTTTGAGGAGGCGTTTTACGGCTTCGACCTGGACCGACTTTCTATGCTGTCGCCAGAGCAGTGGGAAGCTTATACACAAGACACTCGAGTTGTGCGCAACTGGCAAAAGCTCTCTGCGGTCCGTTCCAATGTGGACTTTATTCTGGACGTGTCTGAGCCGCACGGCAGTTTCGCCAAATTCGTCGCGTCCTGGCCGTGTACCGATCAAATTGGACTGCTCAAATATCTCAAAGCTAACGGTAAAAGGCTCGGCGGCAATACGGGGCAGTATTTTCTGCGGTTCATTGGTAAAGACTCATTCATGTTGACTCGCGATGTGGTCACGGCGCTACAAGGCGCCGGAGTTGAGGTAAAAGACCAGCCCACTAGCCAAGCCGACTTAAGGCGCGTGCAGGAGGCTTTTAACGAGTGGCACGAACAAACCGGGCTCTCCTATACACATCTGAGCCTCATAGCCGCTTACTCTGCAGGTTCCAACTACCCAAGTGGTCAAATTCTCCAGCATTCATGACCTTTTAAACGAGGGCTGTCCATAGATCGGGCCATTCATAGAGCGCCAATTCATCGGCCCTCGCTATATAGCGCATGCTCTATCGACCTTGCGGGTAGGGTACGCTACAGTCGCGTCGACGCGATTTGCTAACCCTCGATTTCAACGGTAAGTGGCCAGTTAGCGTTCTTGTGGCGCTTGTGGTGAAAAGGTGTCCACCGACTTTCTCGATCGAGTGCGTTCATGTTTGCATTGCTCAAAAAGGAATGGCGCCTGATTTTTTTCGGCGTTCTAATGACCTTCGCTTCAGCGCCTGGGCAAACTTTTTTCATATCTCTTTTTAGCGGTGAGTTGCGTTCAACGCTAGGCATCAGTCACGGCGAATTCGGCAGTTACTATTCCATGGGCACGTTGCTTAGTGCTGCCATCGTTATCTGGAGTGGTGCGTTGATTGACAAAGTCGATTTACGTTATTTTTCGGTGGCTATTCTGGCGGGACTGGTAGTGGGTTGTTTCGCTATTTCGTTCAGCTACGCGCCGTTGACCCTGGTGCTATCCATTTTCCTTCTGCGCCATTTCGGTCAAGGCCTCATGTTCCTTACCGCGTCGACTTCGGTCGTTCGGTACATCGACGCCGACAAAGGTAAAGCGAGCGCGGTTAGTGGTATGGGTTATTCCCTGTCAGAAGCGGTGATGCCTAAAGTTGTAGTGATTATGTTGCTCGCTTTCGGCTGGCGACTGAGCTGGCAGATAACGGCGGTTGCGCTGGTAGCAATTGTCTTCCCTCTTACTCTCTGGCTACTTCGAGGACATACCCAACGGCACGATAATTATCTGGAAAATTTGCACGCCCCGACGAATGAGCGCGAGTTTACGCGAAAACAGTGGCGTCGCGGCGAAGTGTTGCGGGATATTCGCTTTTATTTATTCGTGCCCAATATCATGGCGCAAACTTTACTGTTCACTGGATTTATTTTTCATCAGGTGCATCTTGTGGAAAGCAAGGGCTGGTCGTTGTCGCTGTGGACCACCTATTTCGCAGTGTATGCCGGCGTTGCGATTGCCATGAAATTCGTTGCCGGATTTTTGGTCGACCGATATAGCGCAACGGCTATGGTGCCTCTGCATACCGTGCCGTTAATGTTGTCATTAATATTGTTGTCTGCGTCCAGCGAACCGTGGGTAGCGCTCGCGTTTTTGGTATTGTTAGCCATGAGCAGTGGGCTGCAAAACACCATTGGCACGCCGTTTCTTGCTGAGCAATATGGCAATCAGTTTCTAGGCAGTATCAAATCAATGATGTCTGCAGTGATGGTGTTTGTTTCTGCGTTATCTCCGGCTGCAATGGGCTGGATGATTGATCAGGGCGTGACGCTTGAGAAGCAGGCTCGGATGGGTGCGATCTACACCGCGTTTACAATTCTCTTGGCTTTTGTTGGTTGGCGTGTGAGTCAGCGATATCAGCGTTAGCTGTTTGGCTACCAGGCAAGTCTAGACGTTGTTCGGTAGTGTGGTGAAGTGTGTGTTCGTACGCAATGACGAAGTGAAGGTTTTCACACAGACTCGGCCAAGAGCGGACTCAAAACATAGACAGTTTGTAAATAAGCGCGCGGCGCAGTTGGCTGACGAAACTATACCAGGTCTATCCAACAGTACTTGAATTAATATAAGTTTCGACTTATATTAGTCAAATATAGAATATCCTACTTAAGCGAGGTTACGGCATGGAGTTCAGCAAAGCATTTGGCGCGAGCTTTCGAGAGGTAGGCAAGAGTGAGCGGGATGGGAAGCCGACACGAACAGTGCGAGCCAGCCGAACCTATCCGACCAACCAGAGTGACTTGTGGAGCGCTTTGACTGAGAAGGTGCGTATCCAACGTTGGTTTGCGGAAGTATCTGGCGATTTTGAACTCGGCGGACGTTTCGCGATTAAGGACAACGCAGATGGTGAGATTATCGCTTGCGAACCGCCCGGAATCCTAGCGCTTACCTGGGAATTTAGCGGTAGTATCAGCTGGGTCAGCGTCACCGTCGAGGAGGCAGAAGACGGGGCACTCCTGACGCTCGAACATGAAATACCGACTGACGAGAAGAGCGAAGCGCATTGGGTGCAGTACGGGCCAGGTGCAACCGGCGTTGGATGGGAATCGGCATTTATCGGCCTTGACGTGTACCTTTCGAGCGACGGTCGGCCGTCGCTTGACGCTTGGGCCGCGTGGGCCGAAGGAGCACAGGGCAAGATAACTTTACGCACTTGGGCCAAAGCATGGGGTGAGGCCCACGTCATATCAGGCGCGCCTAAACTAGTGGCAAATGGCATGGCCGACCGAACCGCAGATTTCTACACTGGGGAAAGCTGATGCACGCTTTTGATGTGCTGGCCGATCCCGTCCGTCGACGGGCGCTAGAGTTGATGTCGCAGCGTGAGCAGGCTTCCGGTGAAATCGTAAAAGTTGTGGAGGCGGAGTTCGGCTTATCTCAATCCGCTGTCTCACAGCATTTGCGCGTGTTACGCGATTCTGGCTTCGCGTCTGTACGCAAAGATGGCGCAAAACGATGCTACTCCGTCAATCCTTCTGGCTTTGAAGATGTGGAGGCATGGTTAAATCAGCTCCGCCTCTATTGGGGTTCGAGGTTGGAAGGCCTCGCCACCGAGGTAGAGCGAGGCAAACGGCGTAGAGGTAAGTAAGATGGCCCGAAGGGCCATGCATGGAAGTACTCTTGGAGTGCACGACTTCTCGGCAGTAGCGCGCAATCTTCACTGCGGTTGCACCATTGATGTGCTCAAAACACGTCAAATAGCAGTAGGTTTTGGCTCTTCTGGAAACTCCAGTTTTTGCCTTACTTTGGGCTATTAATATCCACTTAAATAGTTGATTAATATTGGTATTTAGGTTACTATACTGTACATATGCCCAGCTAAGGAAAGCTCATGCAATCCGCCAAAATACAGCCCACCCATAATGAAATTCTGGCCGACGAAATCTCCTGCCTGGCCGCCCACA
>QIGP01000040.1 GCA_003228965.1 Gammaproteobacteria bacterium | reverse complement strand
CGGCACCTGCTGCGTCAAGCGGCGGCGAACTTCGCCAACTGTTTGGCGACGTATGGGAGTGGACTGGTTCGTCTTACGGACCCTACCCTGGTTTTAAACCACTCGCGGGTTCTCTTGGCGAGTACAATGGTAAGTTCATGTGCAGCCAACACGTACTGCGCGGTGGTTCTTGCGTGTCACCACAGTCACACTTGCGCGCTACCTATCGAAACTTTTTTTACCCCGACTCGCGCTGGCAATTTACCGGCGCGCGTTTAGCCAAAGATTTATAGCCTGCCAATAACAATAATAAAAACTCTCACGAAAGGATTTACATGAACGCCACCGACATGCTTGAAGACGTCAAACTGCTGGATAGCCACCCCTCAGAGGGTGACATCGCAGCTGAAATTATTGCAGGGCTTCTCAAAACCCAAAAGACGCTTCCGCCCAAATACTTTTACGATAAAAGAGGCTCTGAGCTGTTCGACGACATAACCGAGCTCGACGAGTACTACCCTACTCGCACCGAGATTGGGATTATGACCAAGCACGTTGCTGACATGGCCAAACACATTGGCCCGCAGGCATCGCTCATTGAGTTTGGCAGTGGTTCGAGTGCCAAGACGGGACATCTGTTGAACGCCATGGACAAGCCGGCCGCCTACGTACCTGTGGAGATATCCAAAGACCACCTGATTAATGCTGCCCGTCGTATTGCCGAGCAATACCGCCACGTTGAAGTGCTGCCAGTGTGTGCCGACTTCACTCAGCCGTTTGAACTTCCTGTGCCTGCTGTTATGCCGGAACGAAACATTGTGTTTTTCCCGGGCTCCACGGTTGGTAACTTTTACCCCGACGAAGCACGAACTCTCATGCAAACGATGGCGCGCATTGCCAAAAAAGGCGGCGGTCTGCTGATTGGTGTCGATCTTAAGAAAGACAAAAGCATTCTCGAAGCGGCGTACAACGACGCGAAGGGCGTGACGCGCGAATTTAATCTGAATATTTTGAAACGCATCAACCGCGAACTTAACGGCGACTTCAATCTGGACACGTTTGTACACCGGGCGGTATACAACGAAGAAATGGGCCGCGTTGAAATGCACCTTGTCTCAAACACGTTCCAAACCGTCAAGATTGGCCACCACACCGTTCAGTTTGCTAAAGACGAATACATACTGACCGAGTGCTCGCACAAATTCACAGTAGACCAGTTCGCCGCCCGCGCCTTCGAGGCAGGCTTTCGCAAAGAGCAGGTTTGGGTAGATGACAAGCAACTCTTTAGCGTACATTTCTACTCCTGTGAAGGCGCTTAACGACAACGAAGTTCAGCAACTGCGCGCCGATACACCGGCGTGCGAGAACCTGATCCACTTCAATAACGCGGGCTCGTCGCTTATGGCGCAGCCCGTGTATCAGTCTGTGCTCGACCACCTCGCCGCTGAGCAAGCTCTTGGCGGTTACGAAGCGGCCGACAAAGCACCGCTCAACGAGTTTTATACAACGTTTGCCGAACTGCTCAACGCCGAACCGTCGGAGATAGCGTTTGTTGAAAACGCTACCCGTGCCTGGGACATGGCGTTTTACGCACTACCACTTAGCGCTTGTGACCGCGTACTTACTCACGTGTCCGAGTATGCTTCAAACTACTTGGCACTCATGCAGCTAGCTGCACGTCGCAACATTACCATTGACATTGCTCCTTCCGACAGCAGTGGTCAGGTTGATGTTGCTGCCATGGAAGCTTTAATTACTCCTCAGACCAAGCTAATTGCGCTTACGCATGTACCTAGCCAGGGCGGGCTTGTTAACCCGGCTGAAGAAGTCGGGCTGCTTGCCAAAAAACATAAGCTGCTTTACCTGCTCGACGCCTGTCAGTCGGTTGGGCAACTTAACGTCGACGTTAAGGCTATCGGATGTCACATGTTGTCGGGTACCGGGCGCAAGTTTCTTCGGGGGCCTCGGGGTACTGGCTTTTTGTACGTGAAACACGACCTCATCGAATCGCTCGACCCGCCTTTTATCGACCTTCATGCCGCTCACTGGAGTGCGCCTGACAAGTTTGAGTGGGCCGCAGGGGCCATTCGGTTTGAGAACTTTGAGAGTTTTGTTGCGGGGCGTATTGGTTTGACGGCGGCTGCCCGTTACGCGATGGACATTGGTCTTGCCCGGATTGAATCCCGAGTTGAGCTGCTCGCTGACTATCTACGACTTCAACTCTATAGCGTTCCTGGAGTCGAAGTGCATGATCTCGGAAAGAAGCGATGCGGGATTGTTACGTTTACCAAGGCAGATGAGAAGCCTGAGAATATTGCTGCCCGGTTACGTGCTGTTGGGATTAATATTTCTGTAACGTTGGGTAGTACTGCTCAGCTCGACTTAGGTGCGCGTGAGCTTCCGGCTGTGGCTCGTGCTTCTGTGCACTACTATAATTCTCAAATGGAGATTGATCGGTTTTGTGTGGAGTTGCAGTCTGGGTGGGACTGACCAACCACAGGCTCGCCTGTAATTGAACGGTAAGAGTCACTTTCACTGTGACAGTTCAATTCACAGCTACGCTAACAGCTCACTACACCTGCAAGAACCCCAATGGCGCGACTCCCGACTCCGGCGAATAGAAGGTCCGCACGCCCGGCAATATCTGATCCAGATCCGAAGACGCTACGCCAAACCACAACGCCAACTCTGCAAAATACTGATCCACCGAAGTGGTAGGTGCATAATCCCCACGCCCTACATCCAGAGGACTGTTCGCCGCGAGCTCCGGGTACGCACCAAACACCTGGCCGCCGTTAACGTCTTGAAGCCCGGTTTGCCCGTCTGGCACCACCAATCCGTTGAGCAGGTTCTTAATTCCAGGTTCGTGATTGTTTTCAAACATAGTCATCGGCGAGCGGAAGTCGATGGCGTTTCCACCGAATATCGTATTTTCACCGCCAAACGAAAAGCCGGTAAACACTTTGGCAAACTCGCGAATGTCATTATTGTCGTAAGTCGGGATCGGCTGGCCACTAACGTCAAGCGTGCGACTACCGTCGACGTTAAGCTCAAACAAGCCAATTAAAAAGAGCTGCATTACTTCGCGAGCAAAGTTCTTAAGCAGACATCTTCAAAATTGGTAACTAAGGAAAAAGCGATTCTCTCCAAATCGCTTTGCTTGAAGACGGATATGCCGGTCAATTGTGGACGGCGGGCACCGACATCTGCGCTTACGTACGTGACAACGCCTACCGAAGTGACTACAGAAACTATGTCTGGCGTGCCAATGCAGCGGCTGTTTCAGAGCCTGCTACTCTAGCTCTGTTCGGTCTTGGCATAATTGGTCTCGGTGTAGTTCGTCGACGCAAACAAAAATAATAACGACGCACACCCGAAAAAAGCTCCGGTCTTGCCGGGGCTTTTTTTATTCTTCAGGAGCTACGAAGCCTGCGGGTTTTTCAGCCCCTCCACCAAAAAAGAACTTCTCCATCTCTGACACCAGAAGAGCACGCGCTTTGGGCTCAATAGGCGACAGACGGTTTTCATTAATCAACATGGTTTGGTGCTCTAGCCACTGGCCCCAGGCACCTTTACTCACGTGGTCATAAATGCGCTGTCCTAGCTCGCCTGGATAGGGAGCGTAGTCCATGCCCTCGGCTTCTTTTTTAAGCACTACACATTGTACGGTTCTGGTCATTTAACTGTCCTGCTTACAATAGAGATCCAGTAGTTTGACTACCGGTGCGGCCAACCCCACCTGCGCGGGCCTGGCGATGTTATACCAAAGAGAGCCTGCATCATCCATCACAGCGTCTGCCTCTTGTATGACTTTAAGCCTAACGGGACTAATGTTCAGCTGAAAGTGACTAAACGTATGCAAATGGTCGGGCAGCGTTTCAGGTGGATCACACGCAAGACCAAGCCGATCGGCGGCGTCCTCTGGAGTTTCGTTAGCCAGCGTTTCCGGTAACCCCCATAGCCCGCCCCATAGGCCGGAAGCCGGTCGTTGTTGCAGCAACACGTTGCCGTTGCGCACAACCAGCAACATGCACGCTTCGCGTCGTGGCCTGGCTTTCCTGGGCTTCTTGCCAGGATAATCGGTGGGAATGCCTTCGTGCAGAGCCAGGCACGTATCGCGCAACGGGCACTGCTCGCATGCCGGTTTCGAACGCGTACATAGCGTCGCGCCCAAATCCATAATAGCCTGCGTGTAGTGGGCAACGCGCTCGTGAGGGGTGGTCAGCTCGGCACATTCCCACAACGTGTTTAACACGTCGCTCTTGCCCGGCCAGCCGGCTACTTTGTAATGACGCGCCAATACGCGTTTTACGTTGCCGTCCAATATAGGTTCGCGCGTACTCATGGACAACGACAAGATGGCACCCGCTGTCGAGCGGCCAATGCCAGGTAGAGCCACCAAACCTTCGGCCGTAGTTGGAAACCTGCCTTCGTACTGCTCAACTACATGCCGTGCCGTTTTGTGCATATTGCGTGCCCGGGCGTAGTAACCGAGGCCGGTCCAGAGGTGAAGCACCTCGTCCTGAGGCGCAGCTGCCAAGGCCTGCACGCTGTCAAATTTCTGCATGAAGCGCGTGTAGTAGTCGATGACAGTAGAAACCTGGGTTTGCTGCAGCATAATCTCTGACACCCACACCCGGTAAGGCGTCGGGTTTTGCTGCCACGGCAAATCGTGGCGCCCTGAAACGTCAAACCACTCGAGCAACCGACTAGCTATGTTGTGATCGGTTAAACTCACTGCAACGGGACAGGCTCCGATTCAAGTGTTGGTTGCGCCTGCTTTTGCCGGGCCAGAGCCTCAATACGATCTAACGCATCTACCCCGCCTTTGCGTAAGACCTTCTTAACCACATACGGCCCTACAACCGGTGGCACCCAAAAGTCGGGCTCAAAATCGAATGCGAAATCGAGCCTGGTTTTATCGCCCACCGCCTCGAGGTTCCACACCGACGTACCGTAACGTACTTTACTACGCGTGGGATCAACTCGGGTTTCAATAAATGTAGGCTTTGTCGCAAGCACAGTTTCAGTACGACCAAAGCCCCGACACACAAACAATATGCAGCCGCGGGTGTACGTGTAAATTTCGCCACTGTCGTCGGCGTTGCGTGTTAACCACCTGGCGTCGTCGTAGACACTTGAAAATTTCTCGTACTCGTCAAAGTCGATGAGTGTGTTGTACACAGCGTCAATAGATGCGTCTAGCGTGGCACTTGAGCGCACGAAATAGCGCTTGCGCTCGTTCGACACTTCAATCGAATCAAGCTCGGCCGCCCACGCCAGGCTACAACTTAGCGCCAGTGTCGATAACAACCACGCTCTAACCATCGCCGAAAAGGTCCTTCAGCTTGTCCTTGAGCTTGTCGTCCAACGCATCTTTAAGCGCCTCTTCGTCCTGCCTGGCTTTTTCCTCAGGCGTAAGCTCAGGCGCGACAGGTTCTTCCCCGGGCGTAGTGCTTTCCTTCGGAGCGGTATCTTCATCACCCAAACCTAGTCGCTCCAACAGCTTGTCCTGCAGCCGCTTCTTGGCGTACTGCTTGGCAAGGTCGGCAATGCTGCGTGTTGCGTCAACTTCAGGCGCCTCATAAGTACCGCCGATAACAAGAGGAAGCGTGTAGTCCGAAATAAAGCGCAGTTCTTTCTCAAGAGGCACGTCGCCTTCCTGAACTACGTTGGCACTCACGCGGTAGTCAATGGCTTTAGTGTTCAGGTCGAGCGAGCCTTTCCCTCCTATGCGCATTAACGGAATATCAATTTTAAGGTCGTCGTTTGCCAGCACGCCCTGAGTAATGGTGGCGGTGCCTTGCAGCGAGCGAAACTCGGTTTTGTCAGGCACGTCTTCGGTGAGCGGCTCTTTGTTCGCAGTCGCTACAATGTTACGCACGGTTTCCATAACGTTAATGCCGTTAAGCACACCGTCGGTGAAGTTAAACGCGACCGAACCGTTGGAAGTCGCTTTCAGGTCACGCGTATTGTGGCCAGTAGCGGTCATTTTAAGTGAGCCGGTAACCCGACCAGTGAGTTGCTGGCTGTCGGTCAACGCCAAGCTCAGCGCGCCAAAGTCGACGTTAGTAAAAGTTTCATTCAGCGACATTTGTGGTAGTTCGCCCTGAGCGTTCAAGCGCACGTCGCCGCTGTAGCTACCACCGTAGAGTTGTGCCTTTATTGGGTATAGCCGCACATCGCCTTCGGAAGCGGCGAGATGCACTTCAACGTTGGTCGACGCAATACCACCCATATCAAGCTCTCCGATACGCAGTTGGCCGTTGAGGTTAAGGTCTCGCAAAGTTTGAGCAGGCAGCTCAATGGTGTCGACAGCGCGGTCTTGCCCGTCGATGTTATCAGGTGGTGACATGTAGCCGTCGAGCTTGAGGGTGTCGATACTCAAACTGACTTCGGGCGTTTTGCCGGTCAACTTTACAAGACCAGTAAGCTTGCTTTGATCAAGTGTGACGTTCAAATCGCGCAGCTCAAGACCCTGCGGCGTGATACGCAAACTCATACTGCCTTCGGCAGCGGTCAGTGCATTCGCGTCGGCTGTGTCAAGGTCTACCTCCAGCTTGGTTAAAAGCTCTCGTAAATTAAAGCGCTCTACCTTAAAAGGCCCATTCAGCGTAGCGGCGTCGAACACGTTGGAGCCTTTCAGGGTTCCACTACCTTTCAAACCAAAACCTTCAGCCATGTACTTGCTGATGTTCAAAGCGCCGTTGTCTAAATTGAGCGCGAGACTGTCCAGGTTGAAGCTCACGTTCTGTGGACCGTCAGGAATACTCTCGCCCGACAGCTTCGCACCGACGACCGCCTTGCTGACGGCAAGCTCGGTGAGTTTGGATAGCGTTAGCTCTTGAGCGCTGACTTTACCCACGGCGCTTGGTACCGAGGCGTCGGCACTGGCCGCGTCGAATTCGAGCACAGGCTGCGTCACCGCAAGCCTGTCGCCATTTTGAGTAATGGCCTTACCTTCAAGCTCACCTTTTAGAGATTTAAGCGAGCCGCCGGAAAAGTCGAAGTTGTAAACCAGAGTTGGGTTAGCCAGATCGAAGCGGTCGCCTTTAGCATTGAGCGCGGTAGTTTTAATAGAGCCTGCGCCGCTTGCCAGGTCTTTCGCGGCGTCGCGACCACCTGTCACCTGCCAGGTAATGGTGCCCTCACCCATTTCGACCAGAGACTCGCCAAGTTTTACGGCGTCGCTATTAATCTCGATGCCAAACTGCTCAAACGGTACGAAGTAGTGAGACCCTTTTAGAGTAATCTTCGGTGACTCTAACCGAAGCCAGTCTTCATTCAGCTCGGCTTTGGCCTTCAGCGTCACGTCGAGGCCCACCCTGGCGGCATCGACCCGTGAAACCAGGTCAACGTTAAAAGGCACGCCTGGTTTAAGTTCGCCGGTGGTTAAATTGAAACCAGAGAGCGTCAGAGTCTGAAACTCGGCGTCGGGCAACTGATCCTTAAAAACAACCGTAGCGTCGGTGATGGCAATGGCGCCCAGAGTCTGGGTTTGGAACGCTGTTTGGCTAGCAGGCGTCTCACCGGTTGCGGTGTCACTGTCGAACAAGAGTCCCCAGTTGGTCGTACCGTCGGCCAGACGCGTAAGCTTAATGCGTCCACCATCTATAGAGGTCGTGCCAAGCTCCACCTGCTTCTTGAGCAGCGGCAGTAACTTCACGCTCGCACTGGCGCTTTCAAAGCTCAGCAAGGGTTCACTGCCAAAGGCTGGGTCGTCGCTAAGCGTGGTGCGGCCAATGTTGGCGCTCACCCACGGGAACGTACTAATTTTAAGGTCGCCCTCAATCGTAAGCGTACGGCCGGTTTTGTCCTGCACGCGTTTGGTGATTTGGTCGCGTAAGTCGTTAGGGTCGAACAGAAAACGGAAGTACAACGCAACGCAAATGGCAACGACGACAAGTAGCAGAACTATGCCTGCAATAATTTTAAGTAAAGTTTTCATAATTTGGTAAGACTAATAGACCCCTTAAGGCTGACGGCGTTCAGTACGGGTAACACAACAATACAAAGTGTGTCGCTGAAGCCCCTAAGCGCACGTTATACATAACCGTCGTTAATGACAAATACAGCGCTAAATTACCCAAGAATAAGTCTTTTTCCGTGAAGGGTGTGACCTGGTTAACTGCGAAGAAGCGATCATCTAGGTATTCTGATGACTCTCGAAGTTAACGCAGGAGATGAGCGACAATGAGTGATTTTAAAGCAGCACCGGGAGTTGGTTCCCTCGATTTGTCCGACGCCGTCTCGGTTCGAGGGGAAGCTGATGACGCGGTTGTAAATGGTACCGATTTACCGGTAAGCACTTACGACGACTATAAGACCTGGTGTGACAAAGTACGCCAGGAGTGGGACATCAACTAAGTATACCGGTTGTGTTCGTCGCAAACCCCACCTCGTGTGGGGTTTTGTGATATTGCACACAGGTGTTTACAAAAAAAACCTACCCGTCGGGATATTCGGCGTCCTCAGCACACATTTTGCGCCAGCCTATAGGGTCGTCTTTGTCCACACCGTCCATTAGATACATGCATCTGTCCTGGTGCGTCGTTTGATAAATCAGTCCTAGCCAGTTGGCAAATATAGCCTTGCACGTGTCTGCCCAGGTGTTGTCGACAAGCTCGCGCAACGAGCTTTCAGGAAAATCAGGCAGCGAATCGCCTTGAACCCTGGATTCAACCACCTGCTGGCGATATTTGGTCAACAACGCCTGCGCTGAAGGACGTAAATAGTCCACCGGCATGGCCGGGTAGTCGGGACGCTCGTCGTGCCAAAACCGGATGATTTCTCGCTTGTACTCTTTGGCAAGACTCAGCGCGTCGTACTCGGGGTGGCCCTGCAGATAGACCACCGACAAACCGTCGTTACTCGTTGCAAGAAGCACCTCGAAGCCCTCGCTTGTGACCAACACCTGAGCGCCAGCGTCTTTAAGTTCGTTGACACTCACGTCGTTAAAACGCGAGTGCGGCGTATCGAAGCTGGTGTTGATGTTGCTCACCAATGGGTGGCGCCTGGTTTGCACGCGGTGGCGAAACACACCCCACCGCTTGTACGGCAATCGTTGGCGTTTAAGGCCGTATTCGTGCTGCCACAGAACGTGCGACGCAAGGCACGAGCACATGACCGAAGCCACGTTGGTTCGGGCCCACTCAAACACCTCCAGCATTTGAGGGAAAAACGCTTCCTGGCTCAGGTCTGGCCGGGTGACATTGGCTCCTGAAATAATCAGCGCGTCGAGGCCTTCGGCTTTAATGTCGTCGAAGCTTTGGTAGTAGGCGTCGATGTGGGCCTGTGCTTTGGCGCCTCGATCGAGTCCGGGCACGGTAAATAAGTGAACGTAGAGTTGCACGATGCGACTGCTTGCTCCGAGCCTGCGCATGAACTGGCGTTCGGTAGCTTCAAGCGCGGCATCGGGCATCATGTTAAGAATTCCCACGTGTAACTCGCGAATATCTTGTTGCTTGGCGCGATCAAGCGCGACGACTTCCTGACCGTCGGCTTGCAGACGGTCAAAGGCCGGTAGGTTTGAATGGGCAACTAGTGGCATGCACCGAAGATTAGCAGAACTTGACGAAATTGCGGCGCTCCGTGCCAAAACAGGCCCCTTGGCTGAATGGCATTAACTTGAATTTGCGCAAAAACTCTCACTTCGTCATTGCGAGCGCGAAGCGCGCGGCAATCGCTTAACTTTACCGTGACATAACTGATTGAAACCACAGTAACCCGACGGGGATTGCCACACCCGCTTTGCGGATTCGCAATGACACAGAGTTGTTTTGACACACGCTTAAGTCAGTGCCATTCGTCCCTTACCTAACCGGATTAAGCTGTGGGTGCGCCACGCTTGGTGTAGTATCTTGCGCGCCAAGCACTTCACGATAAATCGCAACATCCAATCACAAGGCCCGGCGCACTATGTCGGCGTCGTCACTCACTAACACATAAGTTGTTCAGCAAGACATGACAGAACCTACCGATGGTGTTATTGCCAACCGCCGCAGCATTCGCAGTTTCATTATTCGCGAAGGCCGCATGACCCGTGGTCAGGAGCGTGCACTGGAAACAGGCTGGCCAAAGTTTGGGCTTGAGTATCAGAACACGCCGATGGATGTGGATACGGTGTTTGAGGCATCTGCCGACCACCCGCTCACTCTTGAAATTGGCTTTGGCGACGGCGAAGCTTTGTTCGAACTTGCCAAGCGATTTAGCGATCAGAACTTCGTCGGCATTGAAGTCCACCGACCCGGAGTGGGGCATCTGCTAATGCGCTTGCTGGAAGCCGAGCTGAGCAATGCTCGCGTTATCAAGCACGACGCCATGGACGTGTTGGAAAATATGATTGGCGACGGCCAGCTCGATCGCATTAATTTGTATTTTCCCGACCCGTGGCCGAAAAAACGTCACCACAAACGCCGCATTGTGCAGCCTGACTTTCTTAAACTCTTAAGCTCCAGACTTAAGCAAAACGGGCTGATTCATTTCGCCACCGACTGGCACCCCTACGCCGAACACATGTGCGCAGTCCTGCAGCAATCGTCTTACTTTGCCAATACTCGAGAAGACGCACCCGCGCACCCGGACGCCACTCCCGACGAAGTGTGTGTGCCTCGCCCTGACTCACGACCTCTCACAAAGTTTGAAAAACGTGGTCACCGTAAAGGTCACGGCGTGTGGGATTTCGTTTTTATTAAGCGATAGGCCTGGCGAAGAACCTCGCCATACGTCGCAAGCCTTTGAAGTTCAGCATAGGTAAAACGACTATTTTGCGCAATCCGTGTGCAAAGTAAATTGCGAGTTTTTCTCATTCGAAATCGCAAACCCCCACAGCGCCCACTGTTTTTGGCGTGACAAGCCTCTGCGTTTGCCAAGATCAACCAATGGGTCTATACCTTGAAGGCAACAAAATCATTTAACGATGGCATCAATTCACGAGTATTTAGAAGTGCCTTGATGCCCGTCAACTACGAAAGAGAGGCCAAAGACAGCATAACCGAGGAAAGAACATGGTTTTACTCACACCCACCATTGGGCAGTGGTATACAAACAGGAGCGGAGGCGCCTTCGAAGTCGTTGCCGTTGACGGCAATGCCATCGACATTCAATTTGTAGACGGTACCGTAGGTGAACTCGACGAAGACCGTTGGGCAATCACTACGGTGGAAGAAATTGAAACGCCGAACGACTGCATTATTTCATTGGAGGAGCCTGGCGACGTCGACATTAACCAAACCGAATTTGTATCTCAAAACGAATGGGTCGACACACTCGATTTTATGGATATTGAATTTGTCGAGATTGAAGATCAAGGCGGACACATTTGAACGCATTGACCGGACAGAACCGGACACTCATTCGGACACATTAAACGTTTAAGTCAATAGCGCGTTCTCCCAGTTCGTTGCTTTATGCTGCGCTTTACCTCTCGTGCGTGGCAATTACCCTTTGAAACCCGTAAATTACACTCCATGCGAACTTCAGTTCGCCATTCATTACATGCGTCTACAGTAAAAGCGACACCACCAACAGGGGAACCGGAATGTACAGACTCATCGGTATTTTGGCAGGCTTTGCCTTGCTTGCCGCCTGCTCACACCAGAGCGATACAGCAATGAATGTCGCTAAAGACGCCATGGCTATGAAAACCAAACATAGCGGTCTCGTGCTCGAAAACATGAACAAGTCCGTACGCCCTGGCGACGACTTTATGGCGCACGTGAACGGTGGCTGGATTGATCGAACAGAGATCCCTGCCGATAAAGCGTCTTTCGGCATTGCCTATGTCCTGCATGAAA
>QIGP01000225.1 GCA_003228965.1 Gammaproteobacteria bacterium | reverse complement strand
GTTCCCGTTTCTGCAGCGGTATACTGTGGTCGGTTAGTTCCGCGGAAATGTGCCTGATCAATCGCTTACCCTGGCGTACGTACATATTAAAGATGCGGCGGCGGTCTACGAACTGGGTAATGACGTCACGGGCGTCAAGCTGAAACTCAATGATATGTTTGAGGCGCCGGATGTCTCGGCCTCTTTGGCCGACGCCTTGGGTGATGAGTACAACGTCACCAACTGGACCATTCAACAGCGCATTTTTTTCCGCGCCATCAAAATCGAAAAAATCATGGTGTTCTGTATATTGCTGCTGGTCGTCGCAGTGGCGGCCTTTAACATCATTATGACTCAGGTCATGCTCGTCAACGACAAACGAGTGGACGTAGCTATATTGCGTACCATGGGCGTATCGCCCAAAAGTATTTTGATCATATTTTTAGTGCAGGGAAACCTGATTGGCATGGTCGGTGTGTTGATCGGAGTTGTGGTCGGCGTAGTCGTCGGTGCCAACACCGCTCAAATCACAGCGGGCGTTGAGCGTTTGCTCGGTCTTAACTTTATTGACAGCAACGTTTTCTATCTGACCCAGATTCCTTCGGACGTGAGGTGGAAAGAAGTGGTTGCCATTGCCGTAGTCGGGCTACTGTTAGCCGGTTTGTCGACTCTGTATCCCGCGTGGCGCGCTTCACGCACTCAGCCGGCTGAGGCGTTGCGTTATGACTAGGTTTTATGAAGGTCAGGTTGCCTGGCGTTACACTCGGTCAGGCGCTAACGAATCCTTTATTACCTTCATATCCAATGTGTCTATTGCCGGTATTGCCTTGGGCGTGGCGGTTTTAATTGTCGTGATGTCGGTCATGAACGGATTTGAAGCAGAGCTAAGAGAACGGATTTTAAGTATCGCTTCGCACGCGACCATTAGCGGATCAGAAGGTCGTTTGCCTCAGTGGGAAAGCGTTCGTGCTGTTGCTGACGACAATGAGAATGTGGCCGATACTGCTCCGTTTATTGACGGGCAAGGCATATTCGTAAACGGTAAGAAACTAAGCGGCGCGCTGGTTCGCGGAATCTTGCCGGAAGAAGAAGCCAAAGTGAGTACGTTACCGCCGCTGCAAAAAGTGAACGCGCTGCTTAAATCCCGCGACTACAGTGTGGTACTCGGTGCAAGCATGGCGGCCGCGCTGGCAGTCGAAGTGGGCGACGAAGTGCTGTTGGTGATATCTGATACAAACGTGACGCCGGTTGGGTTAATGCCACGAAGGCGCATGTTTACCGTAGTCGGAACCTTTGAGATCGGCATGCACGAGTTCGATCGAAACCTGGCCTATGTACACATGGAAGATGCGGCTCGACTCTACCGGTATCGTGATGAGGTCAGTGGAATTCGCCTGCGCGTAACAGATTTGTTTGAGGCGCCACAGGTTGTACGGCAAGTAGCTGAAGACGCGGGCGGGCTTTTGTATATTAATAACTGGACCGCCACCCACGCGAATTTCTTCAAAGCCATCAAACTGACCAAGAGCGTGTTGTTTTTTATTCTCTTACTGGTTGTCGCTGTGGCGGCCTTTAATATCATCTCCACGTTAGTGATGGTGGTAAAAGAAAAACAGGGCGACATTGCCATCATGCGTACTCTGGGTGCCAAGCCTTCAAGCATTCTGGTCATTTTCGTATCGCAAGGAACATTGATTGGCTTAATCGGCACAATCATCGGTGTCTTGCTGGGCATTGTTCTTGCGGTCAATGTCGAGCGCGTAGTGCACTGGCTTGAACGCGTTCTTGGCTTCGAGCTTTTACCACCGTCGGTGTATTTCATCAATGATTTGCCGGCACGCGTACTTCCTGAAGATGTGTTGCTGGTTGCCGGCATGGCATTTTTGCTAGCGGTTCTTTCTACTATCTATCCGGCGTTGCGCGGTGCGCGAACTCAGCCGGCCGAGGCCTTGCGTCATGAGTGATGTAGCTACACCAACGTCCGTTCTTAGTTGCGTTGATCTTGTTAAAACGTTTATCGAAGGCGAGCGGCGACTAATCGTTCTGGAAAACTTGAATCTCGAACTTAAGCGAGGCGAGCGTTTGGCTGTCGTTGGTGCTTCGGGTGCGGGCAAGACCACTTTGCTTCAGCTTTTGGGAGGTTTGGACTTACCAACTTCCGGCAGTGTATCGATTGACGGTAAAGACATTACTCAGTTGGACGAAGTAGAGCGCGGATTACTGCGTAACAGACACATGGGATTTATCTATCAGTTTCATCACCTGCTGCCTGAATTTACCGCCCAGGAAAACGTGGCCATGCCTTTGTTGATTCGACGTATGAACAGTGATGAAGCTCTGAAAATGGCTGCTGAGCTTCTCGAACGAGTAGGTTTGGGAGAGCGGTTGACGCACAAGCCGTCACAACTGTCAGGCGGCGAACGCCAGCGAGCCGCCGTGGCACGTGCATTAGTAGCAAGTCCCGATCTGGTGCTTGCCGATGAGCCTACCGGGAACCTCGACAACCGCACTGGCGATCGAGTTTTTAAAATCATGCTGGAACTAAATCAAACGGCGGGAACGGCGCTTGTGGTTGTTACCCACGATCTAAAGATCGCCCGTCGCATGGATCGAATTGTCGAGCTGGTCGATGGCAAACTCATGGATGTTTCTGACCAGCACTGACAGAGCAGTCGCGCCAAACGTACACCACGTATCGATGGTCGTAGCCAAACACGTCGAAGATCAAAGCAGCTTCGCGGTTGTAATAGTGACAAGCCAATAAGACATTTCTTGGTTACCACGCGCGTGACACCGTTTCGCAGGCGAGAATGTGCACGTATTGGACAGATTCGATGCTGCGGGGTTTGGGTTAACTTCGGTAGTCTGTTGACGTGAATTTGATCCAGATAATCAGAGTGTGACACGTGCGCAACTATTCGCAGTTTCCCTAGGCGTTATTCTGGCCGTGCTATTACCTCGACCAGATTGGTCGTTGACGTTGGGGCTTGCGCTTTGGCTTTCGATGAGTGTGTTGGCGGTGGCCGCGCGTTCTGGCATTCTTTTGCACAAATACTCTGCTGCACGTTTGGTCGTACCGACACAGGTAGGCGGCTTTATCGTGTGTACCGGCATCGGTTTAGTGGTAGCAGGTGGCCAGTTTTACGGGCAACAGCGGCTCAACGTACACCAGATTGAAGTGCAACGAGTTAGTGGTTGTGTGGTAAGTCGGATCGTAGCGCGCAACGGTTCGTCTCGATTCATCTTTGCAACGAACAAGCGCTCGATGTTCGAGCGCGCACGTCGCTTTCGGGTGACATGGCGGCACGCTCCTGTGGAACTGACAGCAGGCGGATGTTGGAACTTAAGCTTGCGACTCAAGCCGCTTCGAGGCACGCGTAACGAAATTGGTTTCGACTACGAGCGCTGGTTGTTTTCTCAGCGGCTCAACGGATTGGCGTCAGTGCGCAGTGAGATCCCGACATTATTACCGGGCACCAGCGCGAATGCAGCTTATCTTGCCGTTCGAGAAACTGTCTTTCGACGCGTAGTCAATCTGACGAGTGGCCATTCAAGTAGTGCATTAATCGTTGCACTCGCCGTTGGCATCCGCGACGGGCTGAGTGAGCGCGACTGGGACGTGCTCAAGCGCAGTGGGACGGCGCACCTGATGGCGATCTCGGGACTGCATATCGGTTTGGCCGCGATGCTCGGGTATTGGATTGGACGCTATCTTCCTGTCCGGTTAAACGTGTCCACTAATCTAATAGGCCGAGGTGCTTTCACGGCGTTACTGGTGGCCGCCTCGTACGCAGCCGTGGCAGGCTTTGCGGTATCTACATTGCGAGCACTGGTCATGTTGTCGCTGTGGTTTTTCTGGCGGCTAACTCACAGGTCCGTGCACGTAAGCACCACCTTGCTGTTAACCATTGCAAGCGTCTTGCTCATTCATCCCTGGATGGCAGCGCAAACCGGGTTTTGGCTCTCGGCTGGTGCAGTGGCGGCGATTAGTGCGGCCGTATACGGGCGACCTCCTGCAGTATCGTTCATAGAGAAGTTGCGACTGGCTTTACGAATTCAGTTTGGGCTTACGCTTCTGATGTTGCCCATATCCGTGCTCGTAGCTGGCGGCATTAGCTGGATATCGATACCCGTAAATTTAATTCTGATTCCACTATTTAGTGTATGCATCGTTCCTTTGGTATTGCTTCTGTTATTGACTTTGTTGGTGGTGCCTTCTATGGCGGCCAAAGTAGTCATGGTTCTGGGTCCTGTGCTCGACGCGCTGTGGTTTGCCGTCGTTTGGTTGGCTGAGCAGCCGTGGGCCTACACGCCTGTCACCTCAATGTCTCTTTGGTTAACACTCCCCGTGTTTGTTTGTGGACTCATGTTGTTGTTACCACCTGGGTTTCCCGCGCGTTGGATAAGCATGGTGCTTGTGCTGCCTCTGTTTTTTGTTCGCGCCGAGCAACCTGCTCTTGGCGAGTTCCGGCTCGACGTACTAGACGTTGGTCAGGCGCTGGCAGTGGTGATGCAAACCCGCTCCCACACTGTTGTCTACGATACCGGTAACGCCTGGCCTGGAGGAGACAGTGCGTTACAGACCGTGCTGCCGTTTCTGAGGGCGAGGCGTGTAGACAAACTCCATACGCTGGTTGTCAGTCATGCCGATCGTGATCACGCTGGAGGCGCGATAAGTCTGGCGCAGGAGGCACCGGCCAGGAACCTGTGGGTGGGCGAGCCAGTTGAAGGTTTATCGAATGCGTCTGTGTGCGTTAGCGGCATGCAATGGCAGCTAGACGGAGTCCGGTTCGAGTTCTTACATCCACCGCCTGACTCGCCGTACGAAGGCAATCAGCAATCCTGCGTACTGCTGGTGGCAGGAAAAGGGGCGACCGCTCTACTAACAGGCGATTTGGGTGGCGCGCTGGAGCGCAGGCTGCTACCGGAGCTCGCCGACCGCTCAGTTGACCTGGTCGTTGGTGCCCACCACGGAAGCCTGACGTCGTCGGATCCGCTGTTTGTGCGCCGCGTTCAATCGCGATTCATCGTTTTTAGTAATGGGTACGGCAATCAGTGGGGCATGCCACGAGACAAGATCGTTGAGCGCTGGAGCGGGGCAGGTACTGAAGTTCTAACAACGGCTCTGGACGGCCAGGTTCGCTTTGAAAGTACCAATAATGGCCCGCTGCGGCTCACTTACCGCGCCCGTGAGCCTGGATTGGGCGTGTGGCGATGGCGCCCCTGAGGGCTTATCTGAAAATAACTTATTGCCATTGCGAGCGCGAAGAGGCTACGTCATTGCCAGTCCGAACGCGAAGGGGTTACGTCATTGCCAGTCCGAACGTGATTGCGTCATTGCGAGCCCGAAGGGCGCGGCAATCTCTTAACGTAACGTGGCATAACTGATTGAATCCACACCCCAAGAGTACTTCCATGCAGGGTCCTTGGGACCAAGCGGGTGCGCACCAACCGGATGGAGATTGCCACACCCGCTTTGCGGGTTCGCAATGACGGGGTTTCGGTTGTCACACCCACTTTGCGGGTTCGCAGTGACGGGGTTTCGGTTGTCACACCCACTTTGCGGGTTCGCAGTGACGGGGTTTCGGTTGTCACACCCGCTTTCAAAGTAGCAATGACCAAGAGATGTTGTGACACAGTCCTTTTACAGTCGGCTTAATAAGCGCTGGGCGGTTTTCCTGTTTGCGCTGTCATGGTAACCTGCAAGCGTCTGATTTAACGGCGTAACTTCATGTTTGAAATCGTACGAGCTGGCGGCTGGCTAATGGCGCCGCTGATTCTTTGTTCCGTCATCGCGGCGGCTATTATTATCGAACGGATGTGGACGCTGAAGCGCAAGCGCGTCGTTCCCGATGGTATGAACGCCAAAGTTCAAACCTGGGTAGAAAAAGGCGAGCTCGACGAGCGCCACGTGCAGGTACTGCGCGACAGTTCGCCTTTGGGACGAATACTGGCTGCCGGGCTATCTGCTCGAACACGCGAGCGGGAAATCATAAAAGAGCAAATTGAGGACACTGGCCGCCACGTGGCTCACGATCTCAATCGCTTTTTAACCACGCTTGGAACCATTGCAGCTATTACCCCTCTCATCGGTTTGCTTGGCACCGTTGTGGGTATGGTCCGGGTGTTCGCGGCCATTACGGCTAACGGTGTAGGTAACCCTGCTGTGCTGGCCGACGGCATATCGCAAGCGCTTGTGACAACCGCTGCCGGGCTATCGGTTGCCATCCCCGCACTCATTGGCTATCGCTATTTACGCAACCACGTCGACTCGCTCGTTGTCGACATGGAGCAAGAAGCTACTCGCCTGGTTGACGCGATTGACTCAACAAAAAAACCAATTAGCGCTGCACTTGGAGCGAAGGCTCAAAGCTTCACATGAAACTTCAAAGCGGCAACCGCGAAGAACCTGAAGTAAACCTTACGTCGCTCATCGACGTTGTATTGCTTCTACTGGTTTTTTTCATGGTGTCGACTACGTTCGTTAAAGAGTCAGAAGTAAAAATACGGCTACCGCAGGCTGAGGCCAATGTGCCTTCCGCTAAATCTGACGTCATCGAGATCGCGGTCTCCGCGACCGGCAGCTACACAGTGAATCAACAGAGTCTGGTTAACTCAAGAGCGGACACGCTGCGTCGCGCGTTACGTAAAGTCAGCGCCGGCGATACATCCTCTGCGATTACCATTCGCGCCGACGCCGACGCCAAACATCAGCACGTAGTTACTGCAATGGACGTTGCGGGACGCCTGGGTTTCGTCAACATAAATATTGCCACTACGCGCGAACCGGCGGCCGAATAAGTCGTATGGATGAGTCGCCGCAAACGGGTGGTCAAATATACCGACGACTGATCGGCTACGGTATTGTGTACTGGCCTTTCTTTGCGCTAGCCGCAGGTGGCATGACGTTGTATGCAGCATCGGTGGCTGGACTTGTCATGCTGGTCGAGCCGCTCATCGATGGCACTTTTGTCGATCGTGAAGAGACCAGCAATAGTTGGATCCCGTGGGCCATATTCGCCATTTTTGTTACGCGCGGCCTGGCGGGATTTTTGTCGACTTATTACATGGAGTTCATCGGCCGGAAAGTTGTGACGACAATGCGTCAGCAACTGTTCTCCAAGTTGATCGATTTACCCACACGCTTTTACGACCACAGTTCGGCCGGTGTGTTGCTCTCTAAACTGACGTATAACGCTGAGCAAGTTTCTGAATCCATTACCCGCGCGGTCACTATCATGATTCGGGATACGCTGACGCTTTTTGCGTTGCTGGCCTGGATGATCTACATGAGTCCGACCTTATCCTTGTTCATTGTCGTGATAGGGCCGCCAATTGCCGTTCTCATTCGCTACGCGGGCAAACGCTTTCGTACGTACAGTGAACGCATTCAGTCATCTATGGGCGGAGTTACGCAGCGCACCGAAGAAGCCATAAGCGGGCACAAAGTGATCAAGGTGTACGCCGGTCAGGCGCTTGAGAACTCCGAATTTGATCAGATCAACGAAAGTAATCGCCGCGCTTTTATGAAACAGGTGCTGGTGAAAGCGGTCAGTGTTCCGGTCATTCAGCTGATCGCAGCGCTGGGTCTGGTTGGCATCATCAGTTTTGCCATTCGCCCGGATACCGGGTTGACGCCTGGGCGTTTCAGTTCGTTTATTGGTGCCATGCTACTACTCATGGATCCTCTAAAACGTATTACCGATATTAATTCGGTCGTGCAACGCGGCATAGCAGCTGCGAGAAGTATTTTTACCGTGTTAGATGAGCCTTCTGAAACCGACACGGGAGACCACGAAAGTACTTCCGTAAACGGCGCGATTAGTTACGAGAACGTTACGTTTCAATATAAGGGCACTGAAAGTCCGGTGCTGTCCAGCATCAGTCTGAACGTTGAGCCGGGCCAGACCGTAGCTTTTGTAGGTCGTTCAGGAAGCGGCAAGACGACACTAGTGAGTTTGCTGCCGAGGTTTTACGAAGCAAGCTCTGGCACGATCACGCTCGACAACGTCAACATTTGCGACTACGCACTGGATAATCTCCGGCACCACATTGCGCTGGTTAGTCAGGACATCACTCTATTCAACGACACCATCGCGAACAACATAGCCTATGGCAGACTGCGTGGCGCGTCGCTCGACGATATTAGAACTGCAGCGACAAAAGCCCACGTCATGGATTTTGTCGATCGGATGCCTGAGGGACTGCAAACGACGGTTGGGGACAAAGGTGTTCTGTTATCCGGAGGCCAGCGCCAGCGTATTGCGATCGCTCGTGCGTTGCTTAAGAACGCGCCTGTACTTGTGCTAGACGAAGCAACGGCCTCGCTCGATTCACAGTCGGAGCAAATAATTCAAACGGCACTCAAAGAGCTAATGCTCAATCGTACAACCCTGGTCATCGCGCATCGACTGACCACCGTTGAGAATGCTGACAAAATAATCGTCATGGACGAAGGTCGCATCATTGAAACTGGCACTCACACCGAGCTCATCAAGCAGCAGGGGCTCTATGCCAGTCTTCACCATATGCAGTTCTCGGTTTCGGACGCCACCGATTCGGCGACATCCGTTTAGGTTCCCATGCAACTAATGCTGGAACGCTGGATCCACGCAGTCTGGTACAACAGTGCTTTAAGCGGTTTAGTGCTTGTTCCTCTGTCCTGGCTGTACAGTGTCGTCATACGATTGAGGAAACTAACGTACGACAGAAAATGGCGAAACCAGTTTAGGGCAAACAAGCTTGTCGTTGTAATAGGGAACATCACTGCAGGTGGTGTTGGTAAAACGCCGCTCGTTGTATGGCTTGTAGAGCGTTTGCAAGATCAGGGGTACAAACCTGGTGTCATTACGCGTGGCTACGGCGGATCGATTTCAGAATCAACCCAAATCAATGAACAGCACACGGCAACTGACGTAGGTGACGAAGCGTTGATGATGGCCCAAAGACTTTCTGTACCGGTTGTAGTGGGGCGCAGTCGGGCTTCGTCCGCAGCGTTGATTCAAGCGCTTAATGTGAACATCATCATTGCCGATGACGGCTTACAGCACTACGCGCTGGAAAGAGATATTGAAATTTGTGTAGTCGACGGGCAACGAATGTTTGGTAACGGGCGCTTACTCCCCTCTGGGCCCCTGCGAGAGCCTGTCAGTCGATTGAAGATGGTTGACGTAGTCATTAAACACTTACACAGTTTGGATAGCGAACAAGGTATGGTTCTTGGTAATCCACGCGTGTGGCAACTGACGAGCACAGAAGAACGTACGCTGTCTTCGTTTAACGGGCAAACGGTTCATGCCGTGGCGGGTCTTGGTAATCCGGCACGTTTCTTCGACAGCCTTGAGCGGGCGGGGCTCGTTGTTATCAAGCATGCTTTTCCCGATCACCATAGGTTTACGCCCGATGATTTGGCATTTGGTGACGATCTCGCGGTCCTAATGACTGACAAAGACGCGGTTAAATGCTCAGCCTTCGCCCGCGACCATTATTTTGCAGTACGCGTTGATGCGCAGCTTTCAAGCGACGTCGAAGCGTCTATACTAAACGCTGTCAATGCGCTCGACGCGCACGGTTCCAATTAAAGGAGAACTCATGGATCACGCACTTCTTGACATGTTGGCCTGTCCGGCTTGCAAGAGCGAACTGGTGTACAAACGAGGCGCTCAGGTTCTCATTTGTCGCGCAGAGCGACTGGCGTTTCCGTTACGCGAAGGTAAACCCATCATGTTGGTAAACGAAGCCCGGCATCTGTCGACAGACGAATTAGCCGTGTTGGCAGCGGGCGAATGACACCAGATGTGACGCCAGAGTTTAACGTGGTCATACCGGCCCGTTTTGCGTCCACGCGTCTGCCCGGAAAACCGCTACTCGATGTTGCAGGTGCACCCATGTTGGTTCGTACCGTAGAGCAGGTTAAGAAATCCGGCGCCACAGAAATTGTGGTTGCAACAGACGACGAGCGTATAGCGCAAGCCTGTGTTACGGCCGACGTAGACGTCATGATGACCGCAAGCGAACACCAAAGCGGTACGGACAGAATGCACGAAGTAGTTGCTTCCCGAGGGTGGGGCGACGACGAGGTAGTGATAAACGTGCAGGGCGATGAGCCGTTTATTCCACCGGACAGTATCGTCCAGGTAGCTGAGCTGCTGGTCGCCGGATGCGCATCCATTGCCACTTTAGCTACCCCTTTGGACTCAAGTTTGGCGCTTCACGACCAGAACGTAGTAAAAGTAGTGCGGGCTGGCAACGGTACGGCGCTGTACTTTAGTCGCGCAGCGGTACCGTGGCAGCGGGAGGGGACTGAAAATACTCGTGTCGAGCCATTGCGCCATATAGGTATTTACGGATACCGTGTTGCTGCGCTTAGGAAATTCGCAGAGGCAGGTGTCTGCGAGCTGGAGCTTCATGAACGCTTGGAGCAACTGCGCGCTTTGTGGCACGGCTGGCCAATTGCGGTTGGCGTTGCACGCAAGGTGCCGGGTCCCGGTGTCGATACTCCCGAAGATCTTGCTAATGCACGTCGACACTACGCTCGCGGTTAGTCTGTAGGGCAGCTTGCTTGATTGGTCTGTGTAACAGGCCCGTGTTATAGGAAGTTATTGAAACATGAAAACACAACGGAACATCGTACCTACTACCAGCATACTGTTCGTGTGCATGGGCAATATTTGTCGCTCGCCAACGGCCCAGGGTGCTATGGAAAAACAGCTTGCTTCTGCTGAGCTACCGTTCAGAGTGCTTGTCGACTCGGCAGGCACACACGCGTATCACGCAGGCGAAGCACCTGACCGCAGGGCCGTCGCTGCTGCAGAGAATGTTGGCATCGATTTGAGCCACCAACGCGCACGCGCAATCACCGACGAAGATTTTGCTTCGTTCGACTACATCGTAGCCATGGACAAAGACAACATGTTTAATTTGAGTCGTTCCTGCCCGCGTCAGGAGCACTATCGTATTAGTTCACTCATGGACTATGCACCCCCCGGGTTACCTGATTTCGTACCCGATCCGTACTACGGCACAGCGCAGGGTTTTACCAAGGTGATCGAGCTTACGCTTAAAGCTACGGAAGGGTTGCTTAACCACATTAAAGAGCGGGAGCTCGGCGCCGTGATTTAGACTCCCGGATTAAGCTCAGATAGCCGTCCATTAAAAAAGCCGGTTCACAACGTGAGCCGGCTTTTTTTACCCTGGTACTTTTGAGGTAAGTAGGTTAATCGTCACGTCCAGGTCCCGTGCGAGGAGTGCTTGAACCGTCCGACGACCACACCGTGTACGTCTTACCGGAAGACGGTTCACCGCCTGCTTGCTTCGGTGCAGCAGAACCACCACTGTCTTGAGGCTTCGAGCTTTGGTTGTCCGAGCTTGCAGACTTTGAAGCACCATCGCTTGCGGGTTTATCGGACGGTTTGTTCTGCGGTGCGGATTGTTGTCCATCCGAAGAACCGCGTCTACTTCGCGACTGACGTTGACGGTTGCCGGAATCTGAATTCGAACGTTCGGATCGATTACCTGAGTGGTTGCCCTGCTGAGCGTTGTCGCCTGTAGCGTCTGAGCGCTGGACAGGCTTGTTGCCCTGCGAGTCGTTCTGAGGCGGATTGCCAGAGTCGTTGTTTGATGACGGCGCCGCGCGTTCTTTGTTGCTTCCTTGTTGATTGCCATCGGAGCTTTGGCTGTTTTGGGCTTGATTGTTCTGGTCCTGCTCGTTCGAACCTTGAGCATTGTTGTTTTCATTGGCGCCTTGTGGCTTGCGGCCACGAGAACCACGTCTTCCGCGGCGACGGCGAGGCGTGCGTGCACCTTGCTTGGCTGCATCGGTATTGCCATCGGCATTGACCGTTTCAGTCTTAACGTTGCTGTCAGTCTGGACCGGCTGATTGTCGTCGTTGTCCGGCTTGCGTTTGTTTTGAGTGTTGCGCTGGTTTCCACGGTTCTGCGCCTGCGCGCCAGACTCGTTAGGGTTTGCAT
>QIGP01000415.1 GCA_003228965.1 Gammaproteobacteria bacterium | reverse complement strand
AACACGGGTACTCTGGCGAGCCTTATTGTATCCGTCGACGCTGCTCACACCTATGTAGGTGATTTAAGCCTGACCCTTGTGCATGAAGATACCGGCACTTCAGTTGTTCTGATGGACCGACCCGGAGTTCCAGCTACTACCTTCGGGTGTAGCGCTGACGACATCGGCGCCGATTTTGACGACGATTCTGCGGTAGTTGTTGAAACACTCTGTGGTTCTAACCCAGCCATTGGCGGCTCGGTTAATCCTGAAGGTACTCTTGCCGACTTCGCTGGAGAAAGTCTTGGCGGCACGTGGCGCCTGGATGTTTCTGACGGCGCTGGCGGCGATATCGGTACTTTGAACGAATGGTGTCTGTTGCCTTCGTTTGATGGTACTGATACCGACGGTGACGGTGTAGACGACAGCGTTGATAACTGCTCTGCAGTTGCTAACCCTGATCAGCGCGACACTAATGGTGACGGTTTCGGTAACATCTGCGATCCAGACCTTGACAACAACGGCGTTGTTAACTTCCTGGATATCAACGCATGGGTCGCAACATTCAATACCGCTTGTGGCGATGTTGATGAAGATCTGAACGGTGACGGCGTCTGTAACTTTGGCGACTACGCGATCTTCCCTGGCTTCTTCTTGCAACCACCAGGACCTGGTGCTGTAGAGTAAGTAAGAAGTTACGTTAGACCATGTACCCTAACGGGTACGAAGAAAACCCCGCTTCGGCGGGGTTTTTTTGTGCGAGGTTTTCTGGCAGGTACCATCTCTGCGGGAGCGTTGATTCGTTCAACGACTGTTGAAAGAGAAAGAGACCCCGCGGAATTGGTGTTTTCACACAGCTACCGCGGGGAAGGCAGTTAAAAAATACTGCTCACTTATTCATCGAGTTCGTGCTAGTAGCGGCGGCGGTAATAGCGTTTGTTGCCGCGATAATAACGGCCGCCCTTGTAGTAGCCTCGTTTACGATAACCGTGCCTATAGCCATAGTTTCTTGAGTTGTGCCGACGGTAGCCGCGACGGTGATTCCTTTTGTAGCGATACGAGCGGTAGTGCACTGGCTCGTAATCTGACTCGTTTGCATAGGACAACGCAAACAGTGCAAGTTGTGCTACAGGCTCCACAGAGCGGTTGTTATCTGCCGCGTAGCTTGCATCGTCATAAGCTGAAGCTGACAGCGTTGCAGTCATTGTCAGACCGATAAATCCTAAACGCATTACATTGAGCATTGTCTGTCTCCACAAGAGTGTTCAATAAGTAAGACCAGTGCGGGACGGAACTCATTTCATGGAATGGACGAACAATTTGTGTTTTTAATACGAATTTAACGAACTGTGAGGTTCGTGATAGTTGCGTAATACTTCTAACGCAGAGCGCGGATATGCGCGGATGGTGAACGGTTGGTGATTGATTTATGCGTATTCAATTCAAGTATTAAAAAGGCCGGGTTACCCGCCGTGGCAGGGCCCGGCAAAAGGATGGACCAGTACCGTAAATAGCTGTGACGGAATAGCCAGGGCATAGCTTGGGTCGCAGCTTGGGTACTAATAATAAAGACCTGTTCTTCGGTATATAAATTACATGAAGGCAAAAAAAACCGCAACCCGAAGGCTGCGGCGAGTAAAACAAACCAAGTCCACGTTGGTGTTAACTGTTGCGTCTACGACGCAGAGCCAGTGGGATCAAACCAAGAAGCAGAGGGGCTACAGCGCCGCCACCACCAGTGCTTGTTGCTTTTTCTGATGCTGCTTCTGTAGCTTTTTCTTCAGCTTTGTCGCCGCCGCATTTGCCTTCGCCACATTTGCCTTCGGCTTCAGCTTTGTCACCGCCACATTTGCCTTCGCCACATTTGCCTTCGGCTTCAGCTTTACCTTCGGCTTCAGCTTTGTCGCCGCCGCATTTACCTTCGCCACATTTGCCTTCGGCTTCAGCTTTACCTTCGGCTTCAGCTTTGTCACCGCCGCATTTACCTTCACCACATTTGCCTTCACCAGGCGCTGCAGTCATGTAACCGCTGGACAGAGCCGACATGCTAAAAGGGCTCACATCAGCTTGCGCGGGAACAGCGGCTGCGAAAGATACGGCAAGAGCAGCGCTAACGGCAGCCGCAATCGGAGTGTTTGATTTAATTGAGTTCATCATTTTTTCCTTTCAGGAGTCGGGTGTAATCCAGGCGGGTTGAAAACAGGGTTTCACGGCGCCATTGTAAGAGTGTGTTGAAATAGACCCAAGCCCACTTGGAAATATTACGGTGAACTGTAACAAACTTGTACGCAGTTCATGGCACTATAAGGTTGCCTATGTAACTAAGGCGCTGCGAGTAAAGTGCTGACATACTAGTTGAAGCCTAAATACTTGAATCGATACAGATAAAGAGGATCGTCGTGACTCAACCCAATAGATTGGCCGCCACCAGCATGCGAACAGCCAGACGTATCGTTATTGGTATTCTGGGCACTACGGTCTGCCTTATTGGCGTAGCCCTGCTGGTTTTACCGGGTCCAGCCTTTGTTGTTATACCGGCAGGACTGGCCATTTTGAGTATTGAATATGCATTTGCCAAGCGATGGCTGGACAAATTGCGGCGCCACATCAGTGCTACGATGCAAAAACAGCGCATGAAACAGGGTAAATAGAGTGAGTCTTGGGCGTCGGTAGTCTTTACAAGCGTTTATGGCGGATACCCATCGATTTAACCGATGAAAATCTAACTAATTGATATTATAAGAAAAATAGAAATCCGGCACGGTCTTTGCTTTACTAGAAGTAAGATAGAGTTACGTTGTTAAGATGACCGCTCTCACTCGAGATTAATAACAACAGCGTTCACACCGGCGAAATATGGGGTTTCAATTTGTTTCTGGTTTGAATGAAAGAGCAGAAAACCGCACACATAATAAAGACAATACGTGCTGGAAAAAAGGCCAACTCGAGTGTGGCCTTTTTTTTAGTTCAAAGACAGGAAGAATCGATTGCCACGTGGCAGGAAGAATTTCTTGGCCGTGCGCAATGACATGACCACCGTGGATGAGCGTCCGATGATGCGGTCGTGAGGGACAAATCCCCATACGCGTGAGTCTCGACTCTGATCTCTGTTGTCGCCCAACATCAGATAGTGCCCCTCAGGTACGGTTTGAGAGAACGAGCGCAGTTCTCGTGCGACTCGGCCGTTACTGCGAATCATCATGGTGTGGGGGTGACCAGGAAGAGCTTCTTCCAAATGGCGAAAGCCCTGCGCAATATCAATCTCGACTGCGTCAGAAGGTTCAAGCGCAGTACCTTCGTAGCTGAGCCGCTCGCCGTT
Source organism: Gammaproteobacteria bacterium (assembly GCA_003228965.1). Lineage (GTDB taxonomy): Bacteria > Pseudomonadota > Gammaproteobacteria > Steroidobacterales > SZUA-146 > SZUA-146. Next base: position 8,677 of record QIGP01000415.1, on the reverse strand, counting down.
GATGGTCACAACATTGTCCAACAACGAGATTTTGTCGCCCGGCAGTCCGATAAGGCGTTTAACCATGCGAGTGCGGGCTTCGTTCGGGGCAAAAAACACCACGACGTCACCGCGCTGCGGTTCGGACATTTTCTTAAGCACAATCGACGTGTAGGGAACCTTCACATCGTAGGCCAGTTTATTTACCCAAATTCGGTCACCCTCGATCAAGTTGGGGCGCATGGAGCCTGAAGGCACGTGATTCCAGTCAGCGATCGCGACGCGAAAGAAAATCATGATGGCGAGAAACAGAAAAAAACCGCGCCATTCTTTCCAGAAGCGCTGGCCGCCTGAGAGCTGTTTGTGTTCGCTTGTCTGTTCTTCGCTCATTAAATTCTCGTCGTGAGGGTGATCGGTTTTGAGATGTCTACGCCTGTGGAATTGGGCACGTTACACCAGTGCCGCCGATACCACAGTATCCATTCGGATTTTTTGCCAGATATTGCTGGTGGTAGTCTTCAGCATAAAAAAACGGACTCGCGCCTTCCAGGCTTGTGGTTATCAAGTCCATATTGGCGCCGTTCAGTTGTTGTTGATAGGCGTCAACGGCTGCCAGGGCGAGCTTGTGCTGCTCAGCATTGGCGTACTGTATAACAGATCGATATTGCGTTCCACGGTCGTTTCCCTGACGCATGCCTTGCGTAGGATTGTGCGATTCGAAAAATACCTGCAGCAGTCGCGCGTACGAGATGCGTTCCGGATCATAGGCCACAAGTACGACTTCAGAGTGGCCTGTAAGTCCCGAGCACACTTCCTCATAAGTCGGATTTTGAGTGAATCCACAGGCGTAACCTACCGCGGTAGAAACTACGCCATCGAGGTCCCAGTAGAGGCGCTCAGCACCCCAGAAACATCCAAGTCCGAACACGGCAGTTTGGGTTCCAGCCTTGAAAGGGGCTTGCAGGGGGGCGCCGTTAACGAAATGGCGATTGTTGATGGTTAACGCCTCGTCGCGCCCCGGGAGGGCGTTGGCTGCGCTTACCATAATAGCGTTTTGTGTAGTGCTCATAGCAAATTCCTGCTTAATATCGAATACATGCGGGCGCCGCGTGCCAAGTTCAAGTCTGAAACATTTCGACCGCGTGACGGCCCTTTTGCTCCCGACATTTTATACAGCGATCTATTTTTGGCCGCTGATTTTTAAAAAAGCCAAGACAACCATTGGCTTGCAGACTACACTCAGGCTATGCCTCCCGAATCTGTCCGTCCAGGCGACGAGTATACCGAAAGGGCCGAGAGTCTTCTGGCCAATAACTACGGCCCTGCGCCGCTCACGTTTGTCGATGCAGACGGTACTCACCTTGTGGCCTCCACCGGCCAGCGCTATCTCGATTTTGGCTCGGGAATCAGTGTGACTTCCTTTGGCCAGGGGCACCCGAGTGTTCGCGCCGCTGTGCTATGTCAACTGGACAGGGTGTGGCACACCAGCAACCTGTTCTATACGCTGCCCTCTTTGGAACTGGCACAGCAACTGATCAACTCTTCGTTTGCCGAACGCGTGTTTTTTGCCAATTCAGGGGCAGAAGCTAACGAGGCGGCCATTAAACTTGTACGAAAAGCGGCCAGTCTCAATCGCCCGCCTGAGCGACGTAACATCATTACCTTCAGTGGGGGGTTTCACGGCCGTACCCTGGCTACCGTTACGGCTACGGCGCAGCCTAAATACCAGCAAGGCTTTGAGCCGCTACCTGGTGGGTTTCGCTATTGCGAATACAATAATGTTGAAGCTCTTAACGAGATTTTCGATGACACGGTTTGTGCGGTGATGTTTGAGCCGGTGCAAGGCGAGGGTGGTATTCACGTTGCAAGGCCTGAATTCATCACCGAAATTCAACGACTGACTAAAGCGTTTGGGGCGTATGTCATTGTCGACGAAGTTCAATGCGGTGTAGCACGTACCGGCAAACTGTGGGCTCACGAGTGGTACGAATCGTTTGTCCCGGATGTGCTAACGTCAGCAAAAGCCCTTGGCGGTGGTTTGCCCATAGGGGCGACACTGATTGGCAGTCGGTTGAAAGACGTGTTGGAGCCAGGCAGCCACGGCTCTACGTTTGGAGGAAACCCTGTATGTTGTGCCGCTGCAGGCGCCGTTATGGAGCTTGCTTGTGATCCTGCTTTGTTGCAAAGGGTTGGTGCTCTGGGTGCACTACTTACCCAGGGCCTTGGCAACATTAACAAGAAACACTCAGTATTCGCTCACATCCGTGGTCGAGGCTTAATGTTGGGAGCTGAACTGGAGTCGGAATTTAAAAGCCATATAGTGGACCTTGTTAGTGCGTGCAGGGATCAGAGCCTGCTCGTACTGCAAGCAGGCTCTGGCGTACTGCGCTTGTTGCCGCCATTGACCATAAGTGAAGCAGACGTTGAGCTTATGTTGTCCAGGCTTGACGCCGCGCTCGAAAGTGACTGGAGAGATTGACAAGGAACCGTTATGAAAAAAATCAAGAACGAATCGGCGCTGGTAAAAGAAGCGCTACGGGTCATTATGGAGGACGCTGAAAAGCGTGAAGTCGCTGAGTTCGAGCCGACCGATTCCGCGGCGCTAAAAATGGAGTACTGCTACCGATTGTTAGTGCACGACAAGAAAGTGATTCCTTTGGCTAACGACCAGCTCGGATTGCCTAACTACAAACGGGTGCTGGCTCGTTGGATCATGCGCGAGTTGCCTAAAGACCATCCGCTGCTCAAGTAACTTGCACATTCTGTCTCGACCGATGCTTACAGAGGTACGCCTTTAGAAGTGAGTTTCCTGGTTATGAGATCAAGCTTCATCCCGGGGTCGGTTAGCGTTACCTGAGCACCAAAGTCGGCTTTGAATTTTTCTTTAAGTTTTCGAGCCGAACGTTTTTCACCGTGCACAAGGTAGACCGGTGGGCGCGACTCAAAGTGGCTGTACCACCTGGCCAGGTCGTTCTCGTCACCGTGTGCAGAGAGCCCGCCAATGGTATGAATGTGGGCGGCCACTTTAATGTTGTCCCCGTGAATGCGTACGTAGGGCCGTTTTTCAACCAGGCGTCGACCTAATGAACCTCTCGATTGGTAGCCCACAAACAATACGTGGTTTTTTTCCTTCCAAATATTGTGTTTCAGGTGATGAAGAATGCGCCCACCGCTGCACATTCCGCTACCAGCTAATATAATGCAGCGGCTTTTTTGCTTATTGATGCTTCTTGAGTCATCAGCGCTTTTGCTAAGAGTCAGATTCTTAAGCGGCGGCATGTCGTGGCTGCCCTTGCGTAGCCTAGTTGCTTCTTCGTCGTACAGATGTGGGTGGTCCCAGTAAATCTTGGTCGCTTCTATAGCCATAGGGCTGTCGAGATAGATTTTCCAGTCGTCCATTTGCCACTCATCAAAATGGCGACCAAAGAGATAGAGAAGTTCCTGGCTGCGGCCAACCGCAAACGCCGGAATCATTATGTTGCCGCCGGTTTTTTTGGCCTCTTGAATAATTTCACCGAGCTCTGCGATGGTTTGTTCGCGGTCACGGTGCTGGCGTCCGCCGTACGTGCTTTCCATGAGCACTACGTCGGCGTGAGCGATTGGTTCGGGGTCTTGCAATATTGGCGTGTTGTACTGCCCCAGGTCTCCGCTAAAAACAATTGTACGCGTCTCTTCGTTTTCAGTGGCCTTAATTATAACGAGGCAAGACCCAAGAATATGTCCGGCATCTTTGAAAGTGACCGTGATGCCCGGAATGATTTCTTTCGGTTCGCGGTAACGCAGGCCACGAATTTGTCGAAGTGCAGCTTGCGCATTTGCGGAAGTGTATAAAGGTTGCAGAAGCTCCTTACCCTGACGTGCGCGCTTGCGGTTTTTACGCTCGACGTCCTGCGTGCCGAGACGGGCGGAATCTTCGAGCAATATATGACAAAGGTCTTGTGAGGCGTTATGGGTCCATATAGGGCCGGTGAAGCCACGGCGCACCAGTAACGGCAAACGGCCAGAGTGATCGATGTGGGCGTGGCTTAATACCACCGCATCAATGTTGGACGCCTCAAACGGGAAAGGGTCGCGATTTCGCGCTTCGGCTTTCTTACCGCCTTGAATCATGCCGCAGTCCAGCAGAATGCGTTTCTTATTTACGGTCAAAATATGACAGGACCCCGTTACTTCGCCGGCGGCGCCAAAAAATTCAATATCCATGGGTTAGCTCCGTGTCTTTATTAATTTGGGTAGCGAACCGGCGCCACGCCGGGTACAGGACCACGTAGTATATATGCAATAAAAGGGCGTAGTTCCATTCGACAATATTTTCTATCTGTTTTCGTCGAACGGGATCTTCGATGAGACTGATAGGCACAATGACAATGCCACACAATAATATTAAAACACACAGTTTGAGTAGTCGGTTGGCAAGAACCCGGTGTTGCGAGTCGCCTGTTTCGATGGCTAGTTGCTGGAGTCGTCGAATGAGTAGAAGCTGGGCAATAAACGTACATCCAAAGTAGAGCAGAACGCCAAACTTGCGAAAGAGCCGGTAAACATCGCCTGGAATGCCTAGCGTTGCTACGTACACAAGCAGGCACAAAGAGGCCAGGGCTCCGGTCAGGACAAGCGTTGTAGAAGGTTTACGCTTTGGATCCCTGGTAAACCAGCCCTCACTTTGATACCAAAGCTGCATGGACAAGATGGCCGCTGGGACCATACCTATCAGGAATATCCCTTTTTGCGGCATGATGCGGCCGGCAGAACTAATTGACGTGCACCCGGAGAAATAGGGGATGCACTGTGGAATATGCGCTTGAAAACTGGCTACCAGATACGCCAGGTTAATTGAGATGACCGGTAGCAGGAAGACGAGTATGGGCAAATGGGGTTTGAGCTTGTCCAGTAAACTGTTGTGCATATATCTTTTTATAACTTTGACGAGGTGGCCCAAGTATACCGTTTCTGGTGATTGGGTTGTATGGTACGTGCTAGAAATACTCGCACAGTGGAGAGTAAAGCAGACCTTTAAATTGAATCGCGGTCTGTCTCACAACAAGCCAAAAAAAAGGACCCTCGCGGGCCCTTTTCTTAATCTAGCCCTGTGGCCGGCTAGTCATCCGTGGTCTGTCGCCAGAACGTACGTTTGGGTAACTCTGCGGAGTCAGCAACACAGGACTCAGGCCCCGCCACACATTCAACGTCACGTTGACCAGGCTTGATGCTGTCTTGGTCATCCGTACCTTCGCCTGGAGGATCGATGCCGCCTTCAGTTGGGCCACCACCTGGTGTTGTGACGCACGTTGCGCCGAAGCAGTCGTCGATATCGCCTACCTCAGCTTCACCGAAAATAAACGTAATCTCAGGTGGGATACCTGGTTTTTCAAGAGCAACATCTTCGGTTTGACCAGTTCTCAGGTCGATGGTGTAGAGCTTGCCCGTACCCACCGCCGGAGCGCACGGGTTTGAATTGTCTCCTTCACCTGGAGTGTAAGTGGTGAAATAGGCTTTGTTCTGGAATATTCTGGAACGAGCAAGGGCTTTCTGGCCATTACTGCCTATAGTTTTGTACCAGCCTTTGGCACCATCAGGAACCACGTCGTTCTGATTATTTCCGATAATCTTGGACATGGTTTCGAAAGTAGTACCGTATTCGTATTCAGCTCCGGTCGATGAAGTGTCCGTGCCAAGTTTATTGAATACGTTGTAGTCACGCACACCCGACAAACGATCCCTAATTGTTTCATTTAGCGGGTGAGCACGGAAGCCTGAGCCCATTGTGATCGTCAGGAACTGTACGCCGTAGGTTGAGCTAAGAGCGACGTCCGGTGCGTAGTAGTAGCGACGATTGTGATTGGCGCCACCGTTTTCAGAACCACCGAGCTCAGCAATCATCCCCGCTGTCACGCGTTGGCTGCTGCCGTCAGTGTGTATGTCGAAACGGAACAAACGGCCTGCAAGGTCGTTGACGTACATACGATCTACGAACCCGTCGAGGTCCATGTCCAGAACACGCACGGAAGAAGGAATTGGGCTCTTCATGTCCGGTACAGCCAGGAACGCCGGCGAGCTTGGTGAATCGTTGGTGTCGCTTGCACGCCAAAGTTCGTTACCCGTTTCCGCGTCGAGCATGTGAATGGAGTTGCCTGCCGTATTAGGGTCGACAGAGTACGAGCTATCAGTCTCCTGGCTTGGGTCGTAACCGCCACCTAAAAGAATAACTTTCTTTGGAATTGGATTCTCATCGTTGCCGAAGTTCACTTTGGCAACAACAGGGCGAGACCAGCTTTCTCCAGAGGTGTCAAATTTCCACTTGATTATTGGAGCCTGTGTGTGGTCCGTAACGTCGAGTTTGTAGTAAGTAGTACCACCACGGCGCATACCGAAGTAGAGGTATACGTGATCGCCTTGTCCTGGACCGTCGATGGCGCCGTCACCGTCGTCTTTCTTCTCAATGACAATGTGCCCGTCTACACCGTAAGGGATGTCACCATTGGCAGTTTTGTTTTCAGCAAGTTCAGGAACAATGTCCCACATTTCTTCTGGCATGAAGCCCCAGAGCTCTTCACCGGTTTGACTGCTGATCGCGTGAAGCATGCCGTCGTTAGTGCCCATGAAAATAACTGCGTCCGGAGAGTCATTGGTGCCGCCGTAAACAACAACCGCTGGTTTCGAATGCAGAGGGGCGCCGAATTGGTTGCGCGCATCAGTGATGCTGCCGTCTCCATCGTCGTCTTTAACATCGTAGCCGGTAGCCCACTGACCCCATTGTGCTGAGGTTAAAGCGGGCGTCTGGCTGGCCGCGGAATGCAAGTTGTCCAGCCTGGTTTGAAATGCTGTAGAGTTCTTTAGCAGTTCCAGACCTGATGTGCCCACAGCCGTGTAAAGTTTACGAAGTTCCGGGTCGACTGGCAATACGCTTGATGCACCGCCAAGAGATACCGTAGCGCCATCTTCAATAGGACTGCCGTTGCTGTCTACAGACCAGTAGCTACGAGCTTTTGGCAGCGCAGCGTTAGGCGAGCCGTTAGCTTCACGACCGTCGTAGAAGAAGCCCGTTGCAGGGTCTACAGCCGGGTCGCCGTTCGCATCAACAATAACGAGGCCTTCCTCATTGTCTCTTGGAACGAATTTGTATTTCTTCAGGTTACCGTTCCAACGCGCCTGTGCGGTTGGTTTGAACACCGTGAAGAATAACTGATCGAGATGGCTCGCACGGTCGAACGCGTTAACGGTGACCGCAGGAGCTGTAAACCCGTCGTTGGAATCGACGACTTCTTTCAGAATGTCGGTAAGATTTTCACGAAGCTGATCGGCATTGTTAGCCTGGTAGTAGTTGCCACCACCTCGGTTTGCAGCTTCTTCAAAGATGGGTAGATCAACGTTAAAGCCAATAAAGTGGCTAATAACGTTTTGCGTGCCTGCAATGCTGTCGTCAAAGTCATTCTTGTACAGGAATTCGGCAAACTCATCGATACAACGGCCGCTGCTTGAACCATTTTCTGCGTTCAGGCAGACGTCGCTTGCATGGCCGTCGTAATTTGAGTCACTCATGAGCGTTTCTATGCGATCTTCTGCGTTGGCGTCGTAGGTAGGTGCGCCGTCACTAAGGTAGACAATAAAGTTGCGCTGACACGCGCCTTTAAACGGTGAATCGTAATTGGAGCCTGTATAGCTGTCGGGGTGCGACAGCAACGGTTGCAGCCAGGTCGTTCCGTTGTCCTCAAAACTGTGCCAAGAGTCAAGACCGAAATCGACTTTCCCGCCCGTGAAGTACAAGCCAGCTTCGTAATACGTTTCGGCCAACGGAGTGCTTCCGAAGTGATGAATATTGTTAATGCGGGTTACCAGATCGGATTTGTTAGAGGCAAGGTCTGATATAGGATGAACCACCATGCCGCCCTGTCCCAGAAGATCGTAGTCGTCCTGCCAGCCGGGTCGCTGAGTGTAGGCAATATCGTATTTCATCATACCGATGTTGACGTTTTCCATTTCATCGATAAGCGTAGTTGTTACGTCCTGCACAACTGCCAGCCGGTCACGGTAGAGAGGCACGTCGTCCCACACCGTTGCGTCCATTGAGCCAGAGGAGTCGATGATAAACAACACATTGGGATTGTTGTTAGGATCACTCTGAGGTTGGCCGAAGTAGATTTCCGTGTCGTCCGCCCATACTGGCATTCCAGTAAAGAGAACCCAAACAGCAGCGGTTGCTGTGATTCCGGCGTTGGACATATATCGTCGAATAAAATTACTCATTGCACTAATTCCGTATAAAAATAACGTCAATAAATTTTGTTAAGTAGATTTCTGTTCGTCGACTTAACGCTATGGAGCTATCTTAAGAGCAACGCGAATTTATGCACGAAACTTGCGACAAGATACTCCGCCAGGCCGATGAACGGTTCATAACGAGCCTGTAAAATGCCTTGTTTGCGCATTTACTTCGCAAACCGGTTTTGCAGATTCTTGCTTTAAGTAACGTCGAGTTTTTAGAAGTGTGACGAGCGTCACACTCTTGGTGGTGTGAAGTTAAAGCTGTGTTTGAAGATACGTTTTGTAAATGTAGTGTGCGCACATCAAATCTAGATGACCGCCACCGCCGTTCTTCAAAAATGTTATATCATCGGGGTTTCTATTGAGTTTGGTTTGAGTGCACAAGTCATAATAATCGCCCAGAATGTGTTTTTCTGTGATTGTGCCCTCACTCAGT